>JBNMLY010000051.1:0-14985 GCA_050875065.1 Otoolea sp.
ACGCTGAAGGCATCTAAGCGTGAAGCCCCCCTCAAGATGAGATATCCCATACGCAAGTAGTAAGACCCCTTGAAGACGACGAGGTAGATAGGGCAGAGGTGGAAGCGTGGTAACACGTGAAGCTGACTGTTACTAATCGGTCGAGGGCTTAACCAAAAGGTTATGGAATGGATAGGTAAGAGGAAGTTAGTTCCGAGGAACGGATGAAGAGATAGAAGTAGAAGAAATTCAGTGTGCAGTTTTGAAGGTATATACCTTTTATTCCTCGATAGCTCAGTCGGTAGAGCACGCGGCTGTTAACCGCGCTGTCGTAGGTTCGAGTCCTACTCGGGGAGTTTTCAATTTAATATCTGGCCCCATGGTCAAGCGGTTAAGACATCGCCCTTTCACGGCGGTAACACGAGTTCGAATCTCGTTGGGGTCATTTATGGCGACATAGCCAAGTGGTAAGGCGTGGGTCTGCAACACCCTGATCACCAGTTCAAATCTGGTTGTCGCCTCTCAAATCCCTTGATTTTTCAAGGGATTTTTTCTTTTTATCTGTATGCAAATGTATGCATATCATTTATTTGCTGGCAATGCCAGAATCTGAAATGCAGCCAAATAGGGATTCTACAATGTCAATTCTTCCTTATATTTTTATCAATAGCATCCCATGATTATTTGAAAGAAGTTCATATGGAACAGCATAAATTGGATATCAGTCAAATAAAAACGAAAAATCCGTTGATAATTTCATTTATTAGCAATATAATAAATATATAGGAAAATAAAAACGAAAAAGGTGTTTTTAAAAGCGAGCGAAAGGAAAATAGACTTATGAAAATACTTCGTATCACAGCGCAGGGACTTCCTCTGTTTAAGGAAGATTTGGATTTTTGCTTTTATACACAGCAGCGTGTAAGTGAGGACGATAAGGACAGCCTGTACAATTTGATTGAGAACTATTATCTTCATTCAGCCTGTGCTTTTATTGGAATCAATGCGTCTGGAAAAACGTCTGTATTGAAAGTTATCAACTTGGCATTAGGTATTGTGAGAAATGAGCCGATCAATCACGTAGAATCCAGAAGCATTCTTGGAGGAGCTGAAAAGGCTACGATTTGCATATATTTTTATGATAATCGCAAATATATTTGCTGCCTGGAGACGGTGATTACAGCAAAAAGGAGAAAAACAGGAGATTATGTTTATTCGATTTTGTCTGAAAGACGGTGGGAAAAACCAATTTCTAGTGTTAAATCCAAAAAATACCTGACAGATTTTACGGGTATCGAGCCTGTAGCAATTCGGAGTGGCAATGAGGAGTATCTCTCGGATGATGTCAGCTTTATCATTGCACATAATAAAAAGACGGGTGATACAGCCGAAGTGTTCAGCCTGCTTTCGTATACAAATGTAAATGTATTGCCATTTACGGATGATATTCCGTTGGAAGTAATTGCTTTTCTGGATCCGACGATTGAAAAATTATGTTTTGAAGAGACAGAGGGAAAGACATATATTCATTTGAGGTTCAGAGGCGAGGATGAGATTATTTTAAATAAGGCAGAAGAACTGGAACAATATTTGTCTTCTGGAACAATCAAGGGCATTATTACATTCTCCATGGTAAAAGAGGTACTTCAGTCGGGTGGATATTTGTTAGTGGATGAGATTGAAAATCATTTTAACAAGGAAATTGTAACGACTTTAATTCGTTTCTTTATGGATAGCCGTCTTAATAAAAAAGGTGGGACTTTGATTTTTACAACGCATTATCCGGAATTATTGGATGAATATGACCGAAATGATGGGATTTGCATTGTGAGAAATCGCAATGGTATCACGGTGGAAAATCTGAGCTATATATTGAAGCGCAATGATATTAAGAAGAGTGATGCCTATCAGAGTGGATTCTTAGAGGGAACAACTCCGGCATATGAAGCTTATATGAGATTGAAGAAAAGTTTAGCTGCTTCGATCAATTAAGGAGGCGGCAAGATGAAATTGGCAAAGTACAAAGCGTGCATATGTGAAGGAGCCGCAGAATCAGCTATTATTGATATATTGGTTGATAATGAGCTTTTGATTTTTACGCGGGAAGAAATGCTGGAGGAAAGTGTTATCCGATGCAGGACTGCTAAAAAATTTGAAGAGCGGTATTTGCGTAAAGGGTTTGATAATCAAATTTCGGTTATACGAATCCTGGATTCTCGCAGAGAAGATTTTCGCCTCAGTAAGGCTTATGCAAATAAGGTTGATGTTATAAATATTATTACGGCACCCGAAATAGAGATGTTGATTATTCATAATGAAAGAGCTTATGAACGATTTAAACGTTCCGGGAAGAAGCCAAGTGAATTTTGTAAAATAGATCTTAAGATGCATGACGTGAAATCATATGATTTTGTAAAAAATTATTTTAGCAATCCACAGACGTTAGTAAATGCAATAGGAGAGTATCGTAGAATGGCAAATATACCGAAAGGGGAATATAGTCTCTCTGATTTACTGAGATAAATCCAGTTTAAAATTAAAATAAGGCACCAATAGGGCACCAAATGAGTGCACCGTGTCTGGGAATGTAGTATTTATGCGGCTTCCAGAGACTGGCGATCAAGGTCTGCAACACCCTGATCACCAGTTCAAATCTGGTTGTCGCCTCTGAGGAATCATCAAGAGATGGTTCCTTTTTTGTGCCTGGAAAGCCTTATTTTACAAGGGTTTCCGGGATTTTACCTCTTTGATTGGCTGTGAAATATCCATAGGAAAATTCCTTGTAAATTTCCGTTAGAAGTCATTTTTTACTGCTCTTGAACAAAAAATAAGGCACCAGTAGGGCACCAAATTTTCTTGTATGAACATGGCGCTATCCGATTTTCACATCTTCTGCTATAATAGAATCATTCAATAAACGGCATTCCAAACAGCCGGAACAAAATTTATGTTAAAGTATGGAGGAAACGAAAATGGCAGAGAAATTACAGGAATACAGCCTGACATGGGAAGTAACGGATGAGATGACAGCAAAGCGAATCGGAAGCGCGGGTTCCAAGATTTTGTCTACCCCGAACATGGTGGCACTGATGGAGGCGGCAGCGCTGGAGCTGGCGAAATCGTATCTGGAAGAGGGACAGACGACGGTCGGAGCGGAGATTCACTGCCGCCATCTGGCACCGACGCCGGTAGGAATGAAGGTGACAGCGACCGCAAAACTCCGCAGCATCGAGCGCCGGAAAATGTGGTTTGATATTGAAGTAAATGATGAAAAGGGTAAATGCGGCGAAGGTTCCCACCTGCGGATTATCGTAAATTCCAAGGCGATGAGCGACAAGGCTGCAAGCAAGGCGGAATAAAGTATCAGGTTCAAGTACCAGTTGTGGATTTTGCCGATTCAGAATTAGGAGGAAGCGGCAGAATCCGCTTGTGGTACGCCATTATGCCATGCGTGTAAATGGGAAGTTGCTCATGCGTTCATGAACAGTAATATAGAAAGAGAGACAATAGTGCGGGCAGAAACGATAGGGTGGATTTTTGGCGTTTTAATTGTGGCGGCACTTGTCTGGGTGATTAGCTGCAAGATAAAGAGAAAACTGCGGCAGCTGGCGAGCACGCCGGAGGTGCAGGCGCTTCGGTATGCGGCAAAGCATTTATCGGAGGGCGATTTGACGCAGCCGGACACGTCCAAACCGCGTTCCCTGGCGGGAATGGATCGGCTGTGCCTGCCGCAGATTGCAAAAGATTTCCCGGAGTTTAACTGGGGTGAGTGGAAGACGCAGATAGAGGCGGAATTGAGAAAAAAGCTGGAAAAGCAGTATCAGAAGGTACATATCCATCGGACGGTCATCAGCCGCTATCAGAAGGAAAAAGGGCTCTGCAGGATTTTGTGTGAGTCGGCGGTTGAGTATGAGAAAACGGCTGAGTATGAGAAAACGGCTGAGTATGAGAAATCGTCTGAGATACAGTCAGAACCGCATTCAAATCTCATTCAGACCGTTTATGAGACGGAATTGGTGTACGTGTACGAGGATGCGAAGGCGGCCGGCGCGGCGGTTTCACTTATCTGTCCAAACTGCGGCGCGCCGATTCAGAATCTGGGACTGAAAAAGTGTGAATACTGCGGTTCGGTGCTGGAAGTCCAGAATAAGAAGGCGTGGAGACTGTTGGAGATGCGGGAAAAGTAAAAAGGCAGGGAATTCGCTGGAGATGCGGGAGGAGTAAAAAGGTGTAGAGACGGCTGGAAATGCGAGAAAGATAGAGGCATATAAAAACAGCAAAAAGGAATCCTAAAAGTGATAAAAATCTTTTAAATGACGATAAGAAAATGAGAATCATGTTAGGCGAAATGCTTAGAAGAAAATAAAAAGATACAGGAGACAAAAAATGGAACGGTCAGATACGGTTTATCAGACGTATATTGAAATCTTGAAACGCGAGCTGGTTCCGGCGATGGGATGTACGGAACCGATTGCGCTGGCATACTGTGCGGCACTCGCAAAAGAGCTTTTGGGCGAGGTGCCGGCGCGGGTGGAAGTGCTGGCAAGCGGAAATATTATTAAGAATGTAAAGAGCGTGGTCGTTCCGAATACGGGCGGCCGGCGCGGGATCGAGGCGGCTGCGGCGGCAGGAATCGTAGCCGGGGACGCGGCGCGGAAATTGGAAGTCATTGCTTCTGTGTCGGATGAGCAGAAGACAGAGCTGGCAGAGTTTCTGAAAAAGACGCCGATCACGGTAAAACCGGCGCATACGGGTCATATTCTGGATATCACGGTTATGCTGGAGGCGGGCAGCCACAGTGCGCGGGTGCGGATTACGGACGAGCATACGCACGTGGTTTATAAAGAGAAAGATGGAGAGGTTGTTTTCCAGGAAGAAGAAAAACAGGGAGCTGAGAGTGTACAGGAAGTCGTGGGCGATGAGAAGGCAGAAGCGCCTATGACGGCAACGGCGTCGGAGAAACAGCCTGGCTTTATACAGAATGTTTCAGGACAGCTCAAAAACAAAAAAAAGCCGAATGGTTCGGACGAACCAGATTATTTCCTGTTAACGGTAGCCGATATTTTCGAGTTTGCAGAAACTGCGGATCTGTCGGATGTGCGTGCAGTCCTAGAAAAGCAGATTCAGTGCAACCGTGCGATTGCAGCGGAAGGACTGCGGGGCAATTATGGGGCAAATATCGGAAAAACGATGCTGCAGTGTCAGGGCGATGACGTGCGTGTGCGTGCAAGAGCCTGTGCAGCGGCGGCTTCCGACGCCCGTATGAACGGCTGTGAGCTTCCGGTTGTGATCAATTCCGGCAGCGGAAATCAGGGTATTACCGCCAGTGTGCCGGTCCTGGAATATGCGGACGCGTGGGGATGCAGCGAGGAACAGCGTCTTAGGGCGCTTCTGGTTTCCAACCTGATTACGCTGCATCTGAAATCGGGAATCGGGCGCCTGTCGGCGTACTGCGGCGCGGTCAGTGCCGGCGTCGGAGCGGGTGCAGGGATTGCGTATCTAAAAACACGCGATCTGAACGTCATTTCCCACACGATCGTCAATGCGCTGGCGATCACGAGCGGTATTGTCTGTGACGGCGCCAAATCGAGCTGTGCGGCGAAAATCTCTGTGGCGGTCGATGCGGGAATCATGGGGCTGGAAATGTATGAGAATGGCCAGCAGTTCTACGACGGCGAAGGCCTGGTCACCAAGGGCGTGGAAAACACGATCCGCAACATCGGCGTGCTGGGACGCGAGGGAATGAGCGGAACGGATAAGACAATCATTGAGATTATGACGGGAAATTGTTAGTGGGAGTGAAAAGCGCCATATTGGGGAAATTTTTGCAATAAACAGAATGTGCGGTCGATTTTTGATCGGCTGGCGAACAAAACGCCCCTGCCGGATCGGGCAGAGGCGTTTCAAATATGTATTAGTATGCGATGGGGATTTGAATTTCCGTCACAAACTGGTTCGGATCGTTGGTCATCCCATTGTCGATACGGGTGATTTCGCGGGAAAATCCGGTGATGGAGAGAGAATGATCCCGGATAAACTGCAAAAGTGTTTTATATTGGGCAGGAGCTTCCTGATGGCTGCCGCGAAAGCGGACAACCGCGCAGGAGGTCTCCTGCCATTTGTCTGTGCCGGGAGTAGAGGGATCCTCCGGATCAAGAAGCAGAAAGACACAGTCATAGTGTTCAAAATTTCCATTGTTCAGGTGCTCCGGTGAAATGCCGACGCCGACTTTCCCAAGCCAGACCGCTGTCTCTGTCTGGGACTTGTCGAGCTGGCGGATGGAGGTCTCGAGATCCAGATAGGAGTGCAGTGTCAAGGAACGTTTCATCCAGACGGCCCGCTGGGCGGGAATGGTCTGGATGCGGATCACATTTAATTCCGAGGAAACGGCGTCCTGAAGCATCTCCATGCGCCGCCGGATCTTGCGTTCGATACGGTTTAGCTCTTCCTGTTTCTGGATGACAGCGTCTAACTGCTCCTGCAGCATATGTTCCATCGCCGGAATCTCGCGGTTTTGAAGAAACGAAGCGATCTGCGGGAGCGGCATATCCAGTGTCCGCAGGGCGCGGATCGTATGGAGGCATTCGAACTGCCGGATGCTGTAATAGCGGTATCCGCTGTCCGGATCGATGTATTCGGGCGCGAGGAGACCGCTTTTTTCATAATGGCGGAGTGTGCCGACGCTCACATGAAAGAGGCGGGCGACGTCCCCGATGCGAAAGAGGGAGTCTTTATCCATTTTCCAAGTCCTCCATATTTATTCGGTTTCGGCTGGATGCAGATTCATGACCAGCTTCTCCGGATGCCGTCGAATCCACCGCAGGGCGATCACGCAGATGGCAACGGAGATGAGGGAGCCGATCGGCGCCGCGAGTCCCATCGGGTACAGTGTCTCCGGGAAATAGCGGCAGGCAAGCCATGCAAGCGGGATGCGCGCCACCACGATCGAGATGCAGTTGTGCAGGAAGGACAGCCCGGATAAGCCGCAGGCACAGAAGAAACCGCTGCAGCAGAAATGGATGCCCGCAATCATGCAGTCCAGTACGTAGCTTTTCATATACTGGGCGCCAAGCCGGACGACCTCCGCCTCATCGGTAAAGAGGGAGACAGCGGCGCCGGCGGCAAACTGCATGACGATCGAGATGATGAGTCCGAAGGAAAACGTGATGCAGATTGCATAGCGAAGCGTCTGCCGGGCGCGTTCTGGTTTTCCGGCCCCCAGGTTCTGTGCAGAAAGAGCGGAAACGGTGGAGAGGAATGAGGACGGAACCAGAAACAGGATTCCGATCAGCTTCTCGACGATTCCGACCGCCGCTGCATCATTTAAACCGCGCTGATTGGCAAACATGGTGATAACCAGGAAAGAAACCTGGATAAAACCATCCTGAACCGCAACCGGGATGCCAACCTGCAGGATGGATGCCATGGTAGGCTTGTGCGGGAGGAGATCACGGAGCTGAAAGCCCGGAAACATCCGTTTTTTGATGATCACAGCCAGGGCGATCAGGACACTGCACATCTGTGACAGGGTTGTACCGAGCGCCGCGCCGGACGAACCGAGCGAAAACACACCCATTAAAAGGTAATCAAGCGCAATGTTGATGACACAGGCGATGGCGACAAAGTACATCGGGCTTTTGGAATCCCCCATGCCGCGGAAAATGGAACTGATGATATTGTAAGCGGTAATAAACGGGATACCGGCGAAGCAGATCATCAGATAGGCCGCCGTGCCGTTTACTGCCTCCTCCGGGACGGACAGAAGCGTGATAATGCCGTGAACCGCAGACAGCAGAAGTCCGGTCAGAAGGATGGACAGCCCTGCAAACAGGGAGATCGTGTTGCCGATGCCGCGCGCCGCAAGCTTCCGGTCACCCGCGCCGACCGCACGCCCGATGAGAACGGTCGCGCCCATCGCCAGCCCGATGATCATAACCGTCAGCATATGCATGACCTGACTGCCGACCGAGACGGCCGTCGTCCCGTCTACGCCGCCAAACTGCCCGATAATAAACAGATCCGCCATACCGTAGAGTGTCTGCAGAAAGTAAGATAACAAATACGGCAGGGAGAAATAAATGACGGTTTTCAGCACACTGCCGGAGGTGAGATTCTTTTCCATAAATAAAGTCCTCGTCTTTCTGGTAAAATAGATGATCCGGCCGCAGCTCATCCATACATATAGGAGAAAGCGCGGGAATCATATTTTAAGTATAGTTTATCAGAAATAACTATAATGTCTACAATAATTATAGAGTCAAGAAAACGGCTGGAAAGACGGACTCATTTACGATGAGAATCCTATGGAAGCTTTGGAGTTCAGAGTAAAAATTTTTTCGAAGATAAGAATAAAAGCAAATCCTTGTTTTTTAGTAGGAAATTTGTGGTATAATGTGAACACAAATAAAACCCACTTCGATATACACAGGAGGTTTCATGAGTTTAGAATTTAAGAAAATTGAAGTTGACAGTATCCAGGAGATGCTTCCGTATTATGCGATGCGCCACAACATGACGTGCGACAGCGTATTTTTGGAGAGCTATGTCTGGAAAGATTATTATAATGTCCGCTATGCAATCTGGGAGAACAAGGCGCTTTTGTGGCTGATGGAGAATGAGGGACGGTGTTTCTCCGCGATGCCGCTGTGCCGGGAGGAGGATCTGCCGGGGGCGTTTGCGGCGATAGAGCAGTATTTTAATGAAGAACTGGGATATCCGCTGGTCATCAACCTGGCGGACGAGTATGCGGTAAAATATTTAAATCTGCCGGAGGACAAGTATCTGGTCGAGGAACAGGTCGATTCAAGGGATTACCTCTACAATGGCGATTCGATGCGATCCCTGGCGGGAAAGAAGCTGCACAAGAAAAAAAACCGCGTCAACGCGTTTAAACGCGAATATGAGGGGCGCTATGAGTACCGCCGTCTGTGCTGTTCGGACAGCCATGATGTCTGGGTTTTCCTGGATCGTTGGAGACAGCAGAAGGGCGAGGAGGTCGAGGAACATCTCGACTATGAGGTAAAAGGTATTCACGATATCCTGAAAAACTGTTCGGAGTTCAGCATCCACATGGGTGGCGTGTACATTGACGGCCAGATGGAGGCATTTACGATCGGAAGCTACAACCCGGTGGAAAATATGGCGGTCATCCACATTGAAAAGGCAAACCCGGAGATCAACGGCCTGTACCAGTTTATCAACCAGCAGTTCCTTCTGGAAGAATTTCCGGAGGCTGCGTGGGTCAACCGCGAGGATGATATGGGCTTAGAGGGACTCCGGAAGGCGAAAATGACGTATTATCCGGCAGATTATGCACGCAAATATCTGGTAGAGCAGTTGTTAAACGGCAGCAAGGGCTACCACTGGGCGGAGCAGATCGCGAATACGACGGCAGGAAGCGTGCTGACGTATCTGGATCCAGAGGACAAGAGCGAGACGAAGCACCTCTGGCATATGTGTTTCCCGGAGGATTCGGAGAGCTTTATTGAGTATTATTATAAGGAAAAGACGAAGGACAACGAGATTCTGGTGAAAAAGGATAATGGACTGCTGATTTCGATGGTGCAGTACAATCCGTATACAGTGAAGTTGCGTGAACGCCTCTGGAAGATCGATTATCTGGTCGGAGTAGCGACCGAGGAGAGCCGCCGCCGCGAGGGTCATTTCCGGGATGTATTTGTGAAGATGCTTCACGACGAGGAGGCAGCCGGAAAGCCGATCACGTACCTGGTTCCGGTCAACCCGGACGTCTATGCGCCGATGGGATTTACCTTTATCGGAAAGGTAGCGGCGTATGAGCTGACCGAGGAGGCGAAGCAGACGCTGACGCGCACGACCTGCCAGGATACGCCGGAGGACTGCGAGCGGGCAGCGGCCTATATGGAACAGTGGCTGGGCGCACGGTATGAAATGTATACACGCCGGGATGCAGCTTATGTGAGCCGTCTTATCAAGGAGCTGGCGTCCGAAAATGGCACGCTGGAATTCCTGGAACAGGACGGAGAGCTGGTTGGCCTGGATGCCTACTGGGGCTGGGAAGTCCGTGAACATCGGCTTCTCTATGCGGAGGACGCATATACAGTCAAGACAGGTGCGAAACCGTGGAATATGGCGCGCTTGACCAACATCGGGGCGCTGCTTACGGCATTTGGACGTAAGGCGGCAGAACAGGGGACAGAAAATGGAGGCACGCTCACGCTGGGCATCCGTATGAACGACCCGATTCTGGAGATGAATAACGGTGAATTTGTCTGGACGATCGGGGAGACGGGTTCCAGCCTGAAAGTGCGGAAACCGGAGCCGGATACCTGCAGTTGTACCGGAAATGTCTCCGTATGGCTGGAGACAAAGCCGGAGGAGCTGGTAAGCTGGCTGTTTGGCTATCGGAAAGCGGAAGATATCTGGGGCGGACAGCTTGAAAATAAGGAACTGGCAGAGATTCTGGCACAGGTGGATACGGTGAACGGTGTGTATCTGGATGAGATCGTGTAGAGTTCATGGTGTGATTGTACAGTATAGGAAAGATGCCGGTATTATGTAAACTGGCAGCGGGAGCTTCTATGTTCCCAGAAGAAGGAGAGGAGAGTGCGTCAGATGGCAGAGACAGACACATTAAAAAAATGGATCGATGAGTCGAATTATATTGTATTTTTTGGCGGAGCGGGTGTTTCGACCGAGAGCAATATCCCGGATTTCAGAAGCACGGACGGGCTGTACCATCAGGAGTACGACTATCCGCCGGAAACGATTTTAAGCCACAGCTTCTATATGAGAAAGCCGGAGGAATTTTACCGGTTTTACCGCAATAAGATGCTGTTTCCGAATGCGAAGCCGAACCGGGCGCATCTGGCGTTAGCAAAGCTGGAGCAGGAGGGAAAGCTGAAAGCGGTCATTACCCAGAATATCGACGGGCTGCACCAGGCAGCAGGCAGCAAAGAGGTGCTGGAGCTGCACGGCTCGGTGCTCCGCAACCATTGTACGCGCTGCGGTAAGTTTTATAGTCTGGAGGATATTTTAAAGACGAAGGGCGTGCCGAAGTGCGACTGCGGCGGCGTGATCAAGCCGGATGTCGTCCTGTATGAGGAAGGCCTGGACAATGAGGTGATCGAGCGCTCGATCGCTCATATCCGCAAGGCTGATATGCTGATCATCGGCGGTACCTCGCTGGTGGTGTATCCGGCAGCAGGGCTGATTGATTATTATCACGGAAATAAACTGGTTCTGATCAATAAGTCGGCGACCTCACGCGATGGACAGGCGGATCTGATCATCAGCGACAGCATTGGCAAGGTGCTGGGGGACGCAGTCGGGGTCTAAGGCGGTGTTTTCGAACGTGAACATGCCGTATGAAAATGGAGTAGCCGCGGCGGGCTGTCGTGTTGAAATGTGAATTGGAGGAAGCTTTTGCTGCCGACCACGAAGCAGGCGGACGGCAGCATACCATAAAACAGGAGAGGAACAGGAAATGGTATACGAGGTTGGAGATATTGTAAAGCTCAAGAAACCGCACCCGTGCGGCAGCTATGAGTGGGAGATCCTGCGGGTCGGCGCGGATTTCCGCTTAAAATGTGTCGGCTGCGGGCATCAGGTGATGATGGCGCGCCCGCTGGTGGAAAAGAGCACGAGGGGGCTTAGAAAAGCGGGGGAGGCGTCCGTATAAAAGCAGCCGGAGTGCACACAAAAGCAGGCAGTTGCAGGAGCTGGTAATCCGTAGAAACAGATGCAGCGGAAAAAGTGGAAAGACTAGAAAAACGAAAAAAATTCATATAGAAAATTACATAGAAAATCCCCAAAAAAGGGCTTGCCAAGCCGTCTCTTTTTTGGTATCATAGATATTCGGTAATATATAACACAAAAATCCTTACTCCCTGCTGGAGTCAGGGGGTCAGTGACCACAAGGAGGTAAGAAAGAGCATGAACAAATATGAATTAGCAGTTGTTCTTAGCGCAAAACTCGAGGACGAAGAGAGAGCCGCAGCGATGGAGAAGGTAACAGGTTACATCACACGTTTCGGCGGTACAGTAACTGACATTGATGAATGGGGCAAGAAGAGACTTGCTTATGAGATTCAGAAGATGAAAGAAGGATTCTACTACTTCGTACATTTCGAGTCTGATTCCGAGTGCCCAAATGAGGTGGAGAACCACATCCGCATCATGGAGCCGGTTATCAGATACTTATGCGTAAGACAGGATGCGTAAGAGTAGATAAAGAAAGAGTGATCGTATGAATAAAGTAATTCTGATGGGCAGATTAACGAGAGATCCGGAAGTGAGATACTCTCAGGGCGAGAGAGCCATGGCAATCGCCAGATACACGCTGGCAGTAGACCGCAGAGGCCGCAGAGGCGGAAGCGGAGACGACGGCGCACAGACAGCGGATTTCATTCCGTGTGTTGCATTTGACAGAGCAGGCGAATTCGCTGAGAAGTATTTTCATCAGGGAACCAAGCTCGTGGTAACCGGAAGAATTCAGACTGGCAGCTATACGAATCGTGATGGCCAGAAAGTATATACGACAGAAGTGATTGTAGAGGATCAGGAATTTGCAGAGAGCAAGAATGCGGCATCTGGCAACAGCGACGGCGGATACCGTCCGGCAGAGCGCCCGGCTCCGTCCAGCGCGATTGGCGATGGATTCATGAATATTCCTGACGGAGTAGAAGACGAAGGCCTTCCGTTCAACTAGGTTCGGGAATCGGTCCCCCGGCGGACGGAGTGCGCGAGAGCGCCATCAGGCCGATGTGTGTGAAGGAGGAAAGACCAATGGCATTCAATAAAGGCGATAAAACAGACGCTTCCAAGATCAGAAGAGGCGGTATGCGTAGAAGAAAAAAAGTTTGTGTATTCTGCGGCGAGAAGAACGGCGAAATCGATTACAAAGATACGAATAAGTTAAAGAGATACGTATCCGAGAGAGGAAAAATCCTTCCGAGACGTATCACTGGCAACTGCGCTAAACATCAGAGAGCTCTGACTGTAGCTATCAAGAGAGCAAGACATCTGTCCCTGATGCCGTATGTATGTGAATAATCCTTGTAAAATAAGGGGTTTTCGAGGGTAAAGAGAAACTTTTACTCAAAATTTACTCAATTATTGAGGATAAAAAATTATTGGGATTCCATGTGAGAGATCATGTGGAATCCTTTTTTAGTGGTTTTGAAAAAATGGATGTGAACAGAGTCAGCCTTATCAAATTGTGAATAATTTACAAAAGCTCATCATCAAATAAAAAATATATACAAAAAATAAAAAAGATTAAAATTTAGAAGCATTAAAAATACCTGGTTTTTAATTGATATGTTTGGTAAGAATGTCAGTTGATTTTTTAGACAGAAATGCATATAATGTATTTGCAAACGAAATATATTGAGTTTCAGACAAAAAGTTCATTGACTTTTAAATCGCTGTACTTTATTATAAAAATAGGAGAGATGCCTGCTGTGAAGCAAAGTAAAAGTAGAAGGGATAGCCTACTTCCTGATTGGGGGCAAATAATAGCCATAGAATATTATCGTGTAGACGATACACTGTCCAACAAAGTATTGCGAGCGCTTGTATAGGATGTACAGGCGCTTTTTTTGACCGTATATAAGCTAAAAAAGGATAGAATATGCTTACAAAAGAACAGTTGTATACTCAGGCTACGATGCCTGAGTGGAAAGATATAAGCCTTAAATTATACAAAGATTTTTCAGTGGAATGTTTGTTTCCTAAAGTGTTTCGTTATTATTTAGAAAATGAACAGATTATTGAGGTCGCATTCAAGGAATGGGCGATGAAACATTTGTGGGCAATTCATCATATTGATTCGCGAACCGTCTCAAGAGTAGCGAGTGCCTTTCGTTCGTCAGATGCCTGATAAATGGTTTTTAAATCTGCTGCGAATGCTTTTCGGTCTTTATCTGGAACATATTTAAGAGTATTTCTTACCTGATGGACAATGCATCTTTGGTATTCAGTTTTTGGAAAAGCAGCTGCAATCGCCTCCTTAATTCCTGTAAGGCCATCCGCACAGATAATCAGGATATCTTTTACACCCCGATTCTTCAGCTCATTTAAAACAGAAAGCCAGTATTTTGCACTTTCATTCTCTCCAATAGTGATTGAAAGAACCTCTTTCTTCTCTTCAGTATTAATGCCAAGAATTACATAGGCAGCCAGTTTGCGAATCACCCCATTATCTCGTACCGAATAGTGGATAGCATCAATGTAAACAACCGGATAGACCTCATCTAATGGGCGATTCTGCCAGTCTTCAATCTGCGGCAGGATTTTGTCTGTCACGTCTGAAATGAAGCCCTCAGAAGCCTCAAACCCATAAATATCGTCCATTATTTCAGATATTTGACGTATTGTCATACCCTTCGCGTACATTGTAACAATCTTCTGGTCGATATCAGAAATGTCCTTTTGACGCTTTTTCACCACTTGTGGCTCAAAGGTTGATTTTCGGTCTTGTGGTACCTCGATTTCCATAGAACCATAGCGACTGTTGCTCTGCTTGCGTTTATAGCCATTGCGGTAATCGTCATTATCAGAACGTTCGGATTTCCCATAGCCAAGGTGGTTATTCATCTCGGCTTCCATCATTTCTTTGATAGTACTGCCCAGAAGATCCTTGAGTGCATCCTGAATATCTTCGGCACTTTCGATATCGTATTCTTCAAGAAGTTGACGGATAATATTCCTCTTACCCTCCGTCATCTGTACTCTGTGAACTGGTTTCTTTTGTCTTGCTATAATAAAAGGTCCTCCTAATGATATTTATTGTATCATAGAAGAACCTTTCATAGGACTTTTACAGAAAAAGTTTCACACAGTCCTCAAGATTGAGGGGCAGGGGAGTTGAATAGGCGAAGCCTATTTTTTATTTACTCTGAAACAAATACTACCGAGTAGCAAAAAAAGCGCAGACTATCCCTTTAGAGTTCTTATTGGTGTATTTTGAACTTAGCTGAATAGTTTATATGGCAACTGCATCAGTTTCCCAGCCAAGTGCTTTCA
>JBNMLY010000052.1:0-14352 GCA_050875065.1 Otoolea sp.
AATAACAATTTAACTGAGAAATGAGAAAAGTAAAATTGTGGGATCAATGAATTTTCGGGCTGTATAACAGCGTATACAGAAAAAGCGAGGTGGTAAGCATGGCACATAAAGAGAGAATATGCGCTTATTGGTATTGCACCAGGAATGGCGGTACGAAGTGCTGGAACTGGGGCAGCAAATTTGCAGGGCAGAAATGCCCGCAAAGCGACGCTTGCGAGCATTGGAGAACGTGCGAAATGTGCAACGGAATAATGGGACAGTGTAAGAAAAAACAAATGATTGAGAAAGCGAGATAGAGAAAATGGAAAAAATTAAAATCATGGGCTCTGATAGGACATATGAGATTGAGAGCATCTGCCAGACGGCGGAGCACGTGCTGCAGATCACATTTGCGGGTGCGGTGCCGGAATCCTGGGAGGGAAACATCCAACTGTATACAGAGGGCGGTGTCCTGGCAACTACTCTGACCGGTTGGCACACAGTTTACTGGAATGAGGGACAGACGCTCTATCTGTCAAATGATGGCAGCGTATATACACCTCCGACCGATCTAGAGCCGGTCACTCCATCAGAGCCATATGAGCCGACACTTGCGGAGCTGCAGGCGTCAAAAAAGCAGGAGATCAGCGCGGCATGTGAGCGGGCTATCTACTCAGGCATTAACGTTGCTTTGTTGGACGGATCAACCGAGCATTTTGCACTAACCGAGCACGATCAGCTGAATCTGTTTGGTAAACAGGTGCAGCTTGCGGCGGGGGCGGATAAATTGGAGTATCACTCGGACGGTCAACCGTGCAAATATTACAAAGCTGCCGATATGCAGACCATTATCACGGCAGCAATGACGTATGTCTCATATCATACAACATACTGTAATGCACTTAATATGTGGATTATGGGAGCAACAAGTAAGGATGAGCTGAGTCAGATTGTCTATGGTGTGTCGGTGCCGGAGGAGTATCAGTCAGAGGTTCTTAAAGCATATCTGGCGGCGGGAGGCGATACGGATGAGTCACAGACAAAAGCTGATAAATAAGTACCTGTTTTTATTTGGCGTGGGAGGCATTTTGTATATCTTGATTGAGCTGCTGTGGCGCAGTTGGAGCCATTGGACGATGTTTGTCTTAGGCGGATTATGCTTTATCTATTTGGGGCTCATCAACGAGGTATTACGTTGGGACACGCCGTTGTGGGCGCAGGTGTTAATTGGATCAGTCGGGATCACTGCCTTGGAGTTTGTGACCGGTTGCGTGGTTAATCGCTGGCTCGGGTGGGATGTCTGGAACTACAGCGGCATACCTGGTAACATCTTGGGGCAGATTTGTCCGCAGTACACAGTGCTGTGGATGCCGGTGAGCCTGGTCGGGATCATCCTGGACGATTGGCTTAGATATAAATTCTTTTGGGAGGAACGCCCACGGTACAATGTGGGGCTTACACGGCGCAGTAACCGGATAGTGTGGCTCCCAGTATAAGGGAGAGGAGGTACAAAAATGGACACATCACAGGTTATCATCGCAATCATCGGCTCAAATGCGTTATTTGAGTTTATCCGTTTTTTGATTAACAGATTCGACCACAAAAAAGCTGTCTTATCAGACCATGAGCAGGCGCAGAATGATATGATAATCGGTCTGGGGCATGATAAGCTGCTTTATTTGACTGATAAATTTGTCCAGCGTGGTGGTCTTACCTTAAAGGAGCGCCGGAATCTGGACTATATTTATAAGCCGTACCGGGCAGCGGGAGGAAATGGAGATTGTCAGATTGGGTATGAGGCGTGTGAGAAATTACCGACACTGAGTGATGATGAGGCTGCAGCACTAGATCGTAGAATCAAGCGGCGGGAGTACGGGATTGAAACAGAATCCCATATGGAACATATAGAGGCAGAAACATAAAGAAAGAGAGGTTCAAAATGAACATGAATGAGTTAATGCAGAATGTCACGTATCTGGTGGCAGCCATCGGAGTGATGGCGTTTGTGGTATCGATAATCACACAGGTAATCAAGGAGATTCCGAGGCTTAAAAACATTCCCACTGCAGTGGTGGTTGTTGTTCTGAGTCTGGTACTTTGCCCGGCGGCGCTGGTGGCACTCTTAGCATGGCAGAATCAGACGATCACTTGGTATATGATTTTTGCCTGCATGATTGCAGCTTTTATCGTGGCTTTGGTGGCAATGGACGGCTGGGAGCGTGTGGCAGAAATTTGGCGGCGAACGAAATACAGCGGCGAAAATAGGAGGGAAATGTGAAAAACTATATCGGAGTAAAGATTGTCAAGGTAGAGCCGATGACAAAGGGAGACTTTAATCGGCGGAATGGCTCTTTATCGCCGCTGCTGGAAGAGGATAGAACACCGGGATATTTGGTAAAGTACCCAGATGGATATATTTCGTGGAGTCCAAAGGTAGTATTTGAAGATGCCTACCGGGAACTCAAATGCCAGGGCTTTATCAACTCGGAGGAGTAAGACATAAAAAAATACAAGAGGAGAGAATGAGATGGTAAAGATCGGAAGTGCGAGAAGTAACGAATTTGGAGGAATCAACGGCGGACTGCCGGGCGATCAGAAGGGGGGGGCGGAAGTCAGCATCCAGGACTGGTATCAGCATCCGAAGGGCTGGATCGTTATCCGGGCAAAGGATCCGGCGGTCCGTAATAAGATTGCGGATAACATGGAGGCAGGCTGTCATAACGATCACATCGGATACTGCCAGAATCACCGCGACACCGCGCTGGTGTCTGCGAAACCATACGGGTATGATTTGTCTAAGGTCACCAAGGATGTAGAAGTAGACTGCTCCAAGCTGGTCCAGATCTGCTGCTTATACGCAGGTGTTAAGGTGGGGGACTTCTCCACTGACACCGGGCGTTTCGGAGAGGTGGAGACCTTGCGAAAGACCGGCGCATTTGATGTGCTCACGGATGCCGAGCACTGCCAGAAACCGGACAACCTGCTTCGCGGCGATATCCTGGTAACAAAGACCAAGGGGCACACGGTTGTAGTCACTTCCACGGGCGGAAACACACAGGCAACTACGGATGCTACGGGCAGCGTAAGCGTTGACAAGGCAAGAGCGGCTAATAGTGCGATCGCCGGTACATACGCAACCACGGCGTCCCTCAATCTGCGGAGCGGTGCCGGGACCGATAAAAAGATTATCGCGGTGCTGGGTGCCGGAACAAAGGTTAGATGCTATGGATATTATACGGCGGTCGGTGGCACAAACTGGTATCTGGTGTCTGTAAACGGTAAGACCGGCTTTTGCAGCTCAAGATATCTTAAAAAAGCATAGTAACCAGAAAATAAAAAGGCGGCAAGGTGGGGAGCCCTGCCGCCTTTTGAAAAGGTGTGCGCGGAGATTGAAGCCACCCCCGCATATAATAAACGCGTTACAGAGTAGATTTATAACCATTTTCGCGGAGCTGCGAAGTGCTGGGAGCTGTCGGAGAGGGAAAAAGAAATAGTTAAGACGCTGGGGACGGCGGAAGAATAAGGAGAGGACCGAGTGGGAAATGACCTGCCCGGTTTCTCTCCTTAATTTGAATAGGCTCAATGAGCCAAAAAATAATAAAAAATAGGCTCAATGAGCTGGAATAGCTATTGACAAATCGGCTCAATGAGCCTATAATATAACCATAGCAAGGAGATGAGAAAATGAATATCGAGGAAGCTAGAAAAGCAAAAGGAATGTCCAAGATGGAAGTGTCGGAATGGTTAGGCATTCCATACAGGACACTAAGCGGATGGGAGAAAGGACAAAGGGGCTGCCCACCGTACATCGAGAAACTGGTTGTAGAAAAAATCATGGAGGGAAGAGGAGACATGAAAGTAGAAGGAATCGGAATGGTAAAAAAAGAGGATGCAATGAGTATCTTGACAAGAGAGGGTAGAGAGGCCGTCAAATCTGGAGACATCACCCTGGAAGAGCTGGGCGAGATGTACAAACTGGAACAGGTAAAGAAAGCAAGCAGAATTGGAAGATATGGAGATACGTTCCGAGCTAACTATAGCCGGATTCCGGAAGAACTCCAGAAGAAACTTGCGCCGGAAGAACTGGCAGCCCTGACAGATGCGTTCTATCAGTGCTATGGAGAGGGAAAAAACGTCCGGGAATAAAACGGAATCAGAGAAAAGAAAGACGCCCGGAATAACTTCCGAGCGTTTTCTTTCTGCCAATTAGTGACGTAAATGCTAATGTTTCAATCCGTGCCCGGTGGAATAGCTACCAGGACCGCAGCATCACCGCATCCGGTAAGCTGGACGAATAAAAAATAGGGTCAGCAGAATAAACGTTAATCTTTCAACCCGCGCCGCCCAGAATGGCCGGGCGAACCACGATGCGAAGCATCTATCACATCGGACACTTGCAGTATATCAAATCAAAATAAAAAAAGCAATAAGAAAATCCCCTCCGGGTAAAACCGAAGGGGATTTTCCATCCTGCATAGCAGGATGATAGTTAAGGTATTCCGCACAATTCGACGGATAAAAAAAGTATAGCAAATTTAGGCGATAAAATCAAGACATTAAACAAGCGACATCCAGCGCCAAAAAGAAAAAAATGGCTCAATGAGCCAAAAAATATAAAAAAAACGGCTCAATGAGCCGAAAATCTATTGACAAATCGACACAATGTGATATAATAAAGACAGTTAAGGAAAACAAAAAACAATTCACGGAGGTATTAAAAATGGCAAGAGTAAAAATTGAAATCAAATGTAAGGAATGCGGAAAGACTTTTACACACATCCACACCTGCAGAAACACCACAGAGGCAGCGAGCTATGAAGCTTGGGCGTTAAAGCACATCACAACTTGTAGAGAGTGCGACATCAGACTGGCAGAAGAGGCAGCCAAGGACGAGAAAGAAGCTATGGAAGAAAAGTTAAATCTTCCGGAACTGTCTGGAAGCGAGAAGCAGATCAGCTGGGCAAGAACAATCAGATTTGATATCTTAAAAGAAATCCCGGACGAGAAAATGAATTTTCTGAAAAAATCCATCAGCGGTCTAACAGAAAGCGATTTTAACGAAGCACAGCTTGAGCAGCTGGGAAAAATGAACTTAACAATGGAGCAATTCGCCGAGCAGTTACGCAAACGCAACAAAAAAGCGTTTATTATGCTGACAAGCGATTCTGCAAAAGAAATCATTGATAATAGATAGTTTATGTGGGCGGGCAGAGTCCCGCCTATTGTAGAAAATTAGTGCCTAGTTGTTCTTGGGGTGACTACAGAAAATTGTCGAATCAGTAAAAAGCCGTATCATTTGAGTAATTATCTGGTATGGCTACATAAAGCGGAGGTGATACAGATGGTAGAAGCTCTTAGAAATATCATCATATTTTTGCGGGTTATGTCATTTAGAATAAAGCTTTTATCGGAAGAGGAGTTTAAAACATTATTATCTAAGTGCACAGATGATCAGAGACGATACGCGATTTGGCTCCGCTATATGTAAATAATTTAGAGATGGGAGCAAAGATCACACGAAAGATCACACGGAGTCTGATTTTGCCTTATAAATAGGGAAAGAGAGTCGGGTTCGAATCCCGTTGTCTCCATGATAGAGAAAGCCTGGAAAATAAGGATTTTTCCTTTATTTTACAGGCTTTCTTGGTTTTTGAAAGTTTAAATTTAGAATAAATGATACTGTTTTAGAAATACGTTTTCGGGGAAAGTATCACACGAAATATCACACGGACTTCCAGAATGAATTCATCCGATATTTCTTATTTTAATAGTTCTGCAATCGTAATCGAAAGACCCTCATAAATTCCAACCGGAACCGCCTGCGTAAACAGATAGATAGTTGGAGCATCGTCTTCCTCATAGTGATAGACGGTAACGCGTTCTTTTGCCGGATCTACGATCCAGTATTCACGGACACCTGCCTGAGAATAGATGGCATTTTTGAGGATGTAATCCATTTTGCGGCTTGACGGAGAGACAATTTCAAAGATGAGATCGGGAGCGCCTTGGCAGCCGCGGTCAGTCAGTTTATTTGGATCGCAGATGACGGAAATGTCTGGTTCTACCCAGTCTGTATCGTCTGCATTGATATTGACGGCAAATGGGGCGGGGTAGACTTGGCAGTTGCCATGATTCTGGCGGATGTAATCACGTACGGTTGCAGCCAGTTCCATAACAAGTCTTTGATGTATCCGGCTGGGAGGAGCCATATTGTAGAAAGTTCCATCGATCAGTTCAGCCCGTGTTCCCTCTGGGAGATTCCAATAGTCATCAGAAGTATACGATTCTTTTAACAATGGCATAATAACACTTCCTTTCCGGGATTTCTAATAATTTTACCATAATCGAAACCGGCTAAAAAGTCAACTAGGGAAGCGGAACATTTTCTTCCCCAGAGAACATTCGAAAAAATTCGAAAAAAATAAAAAAAGGACTTCCATTTTGAAATCCCCTGTGTTATAATAAACTCACTTGTGAGTCGGAAAGACAAACAAGCGGGCATGGCGGAATTGGCAGACGCGCCAGATTTAGGTTCTGGTACGAGAGTGTGCAGGTTCAAGTCCTGTTGCCCGCACTAAGAATTACGCAGAAGTGGCGGAATTGGCAGACGCGCACGGTTCAGGTCCGTGTGATGGCAACATCATGAGGGTTCAAGTCCCTTCTTCTGCATGATTGGCTGTAAAACCTGAGTACAGCGTGGAACTCCCAGAGATGGTTTCTATGGTAGTTTTTTCTGTGAAATATATACCGGGAGCTGTTCTTAATTCGTTGCCACAAAGGATGCTTCAGCATTAAAAGAAAAAATGAACGTCCGGAAAGCTCATATAAGTACACAGATTGTAATTATTTATACATAGATTTATATAATTTTTTAATATTTGTTGTCTGACGTTGATATTATTTGTCAAAACTGCTATACTTTTGACAGTTAGGTGTGATGCGCCAGAAATAGCATCGTGCAGGAAGCATCTGGCAGAAATGACAGGTGTTTTTTCATTTCATAGGAAAATGCGTCCTATGAAACAAAAATGCTCCGCGTGGATGCGCACTCGCGCGAAGAGAAATCATGCTGCGGGCAACCGCGTTCGGCGCGAGAATGTGCCAGGGCATCTTCTTTGCTCTGTTATGGGAAAATAGTGTGCGCATGGGATAAATTTTTGTTTAGATTAAAACCAAGGACTCAAGGACTGGATCTGGTAAAGAGAGCGGACAAGAGGGGGATATGGGGGATGCAACGAATACAGGTACGAAAAGTCAGTATATGGAATATGATAGTAGCGGTCATTGTGGGGGTATTATTTCTGGTTATTTCGTATTGGAGCAACCGTGAATTTCATGTATTGGAATTATCGACGGATCAGTATATTGCCTGTGAACAGGCTGCGAAAGAACTGAAGGATGCGTCGAATTATCTGACAGAGCAGGTGCGCTTGTATGCAATGACTGGGCAGCGGGAGTATATGGACAATTATTTCCGTGAGGCGGAGGAAACATGCCGACGCGAAAAAGCCCTGGAAGAATTGCATCAGTATTTTGACGGAACACATACGTTTGCGGCATTGCAGACAGCGATGGGGTACTCAAAAGAATTAATGAAAACAGAGTATTATTCGATGCGTCTGGTGTTGGAAGCGAAAAATGTAGCGATAGAGCAATGGCCGGAAGCGATCCGGGAGGTGGAGCTCTCAGAACTGGACGAGAAACTTTCTTCTGTGGATAAGATGGAGCGGGCGCAGTGGATGGTCTGCAATACGGCATATCAGACGATTCGCACGCAGATTGATGATCAGGTGGCGGAGTGTATGGAAAGCCTGACGGAACAGACACACAATCAACAGGGAAGAGCGGAAGCGATCTTTGCGGATATGTATCGCAAGTTGGAACTGGGAATCGTAGTGCTGGTCATGATGATGCTTGCGATGTGTGTCATTATCCGTAGGTTAGTGGTTGTGCCGATTGTCAAGTGCAATCAGAGCATTGAAAAAGGAGAGACATTTCCGGTTGAAGGGGCGGAAGAGCTGCAGGTCATGGCGGAGACATACAATAAGGTGTATGAAGAGAATCAGGAAGCCCAGATGTTGATTCGCCATAAGGCGGAACACGACGCCCTGACGGATCTGCTTAACCGTGGTTCGTTTGATAAACTGCTCAAGTTGTACGAGAATGGGGAGGCGCCATTTGCATTGATTATTATTGATGTGGATAGTTTTAAGCAAGTAAATGATACGCATGGACACGCAGTGGGGGATGCGGCGTTAAAAAGAGTGGCCGGACTTTTGACTGCGATTTTCCGAAGCATTGATTATGTGTGTCGGATTGGCGGAGATGAGTTTGCCGTGATTATGGTAGAAATGACGAGCAACCTCAAGTATACCATACAGAAAAAAGTACAGGATATGAATCAGGTGCTTAAAGAGCCGGAGGGAGAAGTACCATCCATTTCCCTGAGTGTTGGCGTGGCATTTTCGGATCGGGAAAATCCAAGTGGAACGATTTTTGAGGACGCGGATCAGGCGTTATATCAGGTAAAGACGAACGGAAAGTCCGGCTGTGATTTTTACTAACCGATCAAACCTTACTTTTTACATATCTTTTACACATTTCATAGGAAAAGCTGATAGCTGGCTTTTCCTATTTTTTTATAATAAAAAGTAAACCGCAAAAAGGAAAACAAAGGAAAAGTAAGGTGTATACAGGTGAAAGAAGAAAAAAATAAATCATATTATGTCAACCGAGAATTATCCTGGCTCAAGTTTAATGACCGGGTGCTGGAAGAGGCAGCGGATGAGGAGAATCCGCTCTGCGAGCGATTATCATTTTTATCGATTTTTCAGACCAATTTAGACGAATTTTTCATGGTGCGTGTCGGCTCCCTGCATGATATGCAGTTTTTGAAAAAGGAAGTCCGCGACAATAAAACCGGCATGACGCCGCAGGAGCAGATAGAGAAAATCCTGGAGACGACGGCGCAGATGGCCCGCCGCAAGGATCAGGTTTATATGGATTTGATGGGGCTTCTGGCCGAGCAGGGCGTCCGGGTGGTAAGCTTTGTTGCACTGAATGACATGGAAAAAAAGCAGCTGGAGCGCTACTTCGAACAGGAGATCAAGCCGCTGCTCTCGACGATCATCGTCGGGAAAAAACAGCCGTTTCCATTTCTGCAGAACCGGGAGATTTATGCGGTGGCGGTGCTGGAGACGCGCAATGATAAAGCTAAAATAGGAATCATTCCATGTGCGAGCCGTGTGTTTGAACGGCTGGTTCCGGTACCTGGCCGGAATGGGTACTATATGCTGGCCGAAGAGCTGATTCTGCATTTCCTTCCGATGGTGTTTGATAAATACCGTGTGCAGGAGAAATCGCTGATCCGGATCACGCGAAATGCGGATATCGATGCGGACAGCATTTATGATGAAGATCTGAATTACCGGGAGCATATGGAGGAGGTTGTGCGCCAGCGCCGCAAGCTGAGCCCGATCCGTCTGGAAATGACGAGAACCCTTGATACGGGCATCACGGAGCGCCTCTGCCGGGTGCTGGAACTGGGGAAAAATCAGGTTTTCATGTCACAGTCCCCGCTGGATCTCTCCTTCGTATTCCAGATTCAGGACTCACTCCGCAGCCGGAATGAGCTGTTTTATCCGCGCCGGATTCCGCAGCCGTCGCCGTTGATTGAAAAAGATCGCCCGGTCATGGATCAGGTGCTGGAAAAAGATTTGCTGCGGTCATATCCATTTGAGAGCATCAAGCCATTTCTGCGGATGCTGCATGAGGCGGCTGCCGACCCGAAGGTTGTGTCGATCAAAATGACACTCTACCGCCTGGCAAAGGACTCGAAAGTCGTGGAAGCGCTGGTAGAGGCGGCGGAAAATGGAAAACAGGTCGATGTTCTGGTTGAGCTGAAAGCGCGGTTTGACGAGGAAAATAATATCGCATGGTCGAGAATGCTGGAGGGGGCCGGCTGCCATGTGATTTACGGATTGGATGGATATAAGGTGCATTCGAAACTCTGTCTGATCACGAGAAAGGTGGAAAATCGGATCGAATATATTACCCAGATCGGTACGGGCAATTATAATGAGAAGACTTCCAGGCTGTATACGGATTTGTCGTTGATTACCAGCCGCCCGGAGATTGGCCGGGAGGCGTTGAAGGTATTTAGGGCGCTCTCTTTGGGGGAGATTGTGGAAGAGACGGACACGCTGTTTGTGGCGCCGAAATGTCTTCAAAATAAGGTGCTGGATCGGATTGACTAGGAGATCCGGGCGGCCAAAGAGGGGAAAAAGGCGTATCTGGGATTTAAATTAAATTCGCTGACGGATAAGAAGATCATGGATAAGCTGGTAGAAGCATCGCAGGCGGGCGTGCAGATTGAGATGGTCGTGCGCGGCATTTGCTGCCTCCAGACGGGGGTTCCGGGCTATACAGACGGGATTCGGGTGATCAGCATCGTGGGCCGTTATCTGGAACATTCGCGCATCTATATCTTTGGAACCGGAGAACGGGAGGAGGTCTACATTTCATCCGCCGATTTTATGACGCGCAATACGCTGCGTCGTGTGGAAGTGGCGGCGCCGATTCTGGACGAGGAGCTGCGGGAGCGAGTGAAGGAGATGTTTGGCCTGATGCTCAGCGACAATGTCAAGGCGCGTGAGCTGGGGGCAGACGGGGTATACCGGAAGGTGACCCAGGGAGATACGCCTCTCAATTCCCAGGAAGTTCTGTTCCAGATGGCGTATGACTGTGCACAGGCGGCAGCCGGAGAGACAGCGCAAAGCAAGGAAGTATGAGGCGGGACAGGAACGGAAGCGGAAAATTTGGGGGAGGCGGACGGCATGGTGTATGAGTTAGAGGATGTGCTGAGAGAGACCTCTCTGGATGAGGCGTTGGAGAATGGGAAACAGGCAGTCGTGCTGGTAACGGGACGGGAATGCCATGAAACGCTGGCAAAAATAGGGATCTGCCTGGAGGGGGAGATCCATCTCTCAAAGATCAATTTCTGTAAGCTGGAGACGCAGCAGGAATATCTGTACGGGACGCTGGCGATTCCGCGCTTTCTGGATATTACGGGAAGCCGTTACCGGATGAGTCTGTTTATTACCCGGCAGTTTATCGTCATTGCCGATGACTCGGATTTCAGCCTCCGTCTCTTGAATCATATCCGGATGCGGAAGGTGCATCAGGGAGTCAATAAAGGCCGTTTTTTGTTCAATTTTGTGACGGAGTTTCTGGAGCGCGATTATGAGCTCCTGGACAGCATGGAGCGCAGCCTGATGGCGATGGAGGAGGAAGCCAGCCAGAGGGAGACGGAAGATTATCAGGAGAAGCTGATGCCGCTGCGGAGGGAGCTTCTGATTCTTCGGAGCTATTATAACGAGCTGGTTGATTTCGCCAAAAATCTGCAGGAAAATGAAAATGGATATTTTCGGAAAAAACAGATTTCATATTTCGATACGCTGGAGGATCGGGCGGACCGCTTGATGAATAAGACCGTCCAGCTACTGGAATACGCGGAGCAGGTCAAGGATGCGTACCAGTCGCGTCTGGATGCAAGACAGAACCGGAGTATGCAGTTTTTGACGATCATATCGACGATTTTTCTCCCGCTGACGCTGATTACAAGCTGGTATGGCATGAATTTCCAAAATATGCCGGAACTTCAGAACGGATATCCGGCGGTGATTCTGCTGTCGATTCTGGTCATTGTATTATGTATCTGGATCTTTAAGATCAAAAAACTGTTATAGGAAATTATTTCATAGGGCGCACTTTTCCATGAAATAAAAAAAGGGCTGCGATTGGTTCATGCAGTCCTTTTATATATTGTACGGATTTTTTAAAATTTCTGAAATTCTTCAACATTGATAACAAATACGGTGGCACCGCCGACCTTCATATTCATCGGGACGGTCATGTTGACAGTCGGGCAGCAGTTTCCAGCCATCGTCGGCGGAGTATATACAAGCTGCTCTCTGGCACCGGACATTTTTTTGATAATTGAAATAGCGTCCTCCACCCGTTCATCCTCCACGCCCAGCATAAGGGTGGTGCTTCTCTTTTTCAGAAAGCCGCCCATCGTGGAAAGCTTGGTGACAAAGAAGGAGTTCTGGTTTAATTCATATACTAAATCGTCGGCGTCCTCGCTGCCGATGATCGCGATAATCATTTTCATAAGCGGTACCTCCTGAAAAAATTTTCTATTATTGTACCATTAATTTATGAAAATGGAAATAAAAAAATGAGAAAATTATGGTAAAATGAAAGAGCTCGGTAATTGTTCATAATAGGGTTCTTATAGAGCGGAATGTGACGTATGAAAACATGATAATCACAAGAAGTGACCGTATTTAGATATGAGGCTGCGGCGACAGGTAGATCAGGAGGCGGAAAATGATTCAAAATATAGTGTTTGATATGGGAATGGTTCTTTTGGAGTATGATCCGGTTAAGGTGTGCTGGGAATTTACAGACAATCCGGAAGAAGTGGAGTGGATGCGCCGCGAGCTGTTTGATTCGAAGGAGTGGTCGCTTTTAGACGAAGGAATGCTGACGGATAAGGAGGCGCTTGTGCGGGTACAAAAACGCTTGCCGAATGAACATCTGCGCTGGCTGGCGAAAGAGAGTCTGGAACACTGGCATGAGTACAATATCTGGGCGAAGCCGGGGATGGGCGAGTTAGTAAAAGAACTTAAAGAAAAGGGCTACGGGATTTATCTTTGCTCTAATTGCTCTGTGCGTCTGCGTGTGTTTGAACATGAAATCCCGGGAATTGAGTATTTTGATGGTGTACTTGTGTCAGCAGAGGAGAAGCTGGCGAAACCAAATCCTGCGATCTATGAGCGACTGTTTGAAAAGTTTCATCTGCAGGCGGAGGAGTGCTTTTTTATAGATGATCGCGAGGAGAACATCGAGAGCGCTAGGGGCTGTGGAATGGATGGATATTGTTTTGCCGATGGAAACGTAGAAAAACTTAGGGCGTTCATGAAGGATAGAAACATTTTATCCTAGGGGAAAAGAAAGAGCCAGTGGGCGTTTGTTTGTATATGAGAAAAAGACAGAAATGAGAGGGGGAGTGTTAAAAACCGAGGCGCACCTTAGAATGGGAATGCGTTTGCAGACGGGAGTGTTTGATAAAAAGTGCAAAAATGGTAAGAAATTCGATTGATAATAATATCACAATATGAGATAATGAAGAAGAATGGGGAGGTAGAGCGTTGCCCCTATTGCTTAGTAAAAGATAGATGTGTGCAGGCAGTTTTTTGAATGGAAAATTCCAGAAAAAAACTGCGTGTGTTTTATAACGGATAATATTTAGGGAGGTTTTATTTTTATGAGAGTATCAATTTGTATTGGAAGTGCCTGTCATTTGAAAGGATCCCGGGAGGTCATCCAGAAACTCCAGAAACTGGTAGTGGAAAATCATCTGGACGGAGAGGTGGATTTAAATGGAGATTTTTGCAGTGGGAACTGCCGAAAGGGCGTCTGTGTAACGGTGGATGGAGAACTGTACTCCGTCAAACCGGAGACAACCGAGGAATTTTTCCAGAAAGAGATCCTGGGACGCCTGGAGGCGTAATCCATTACATATATCAAGGAGAATTCTGCTACTGTTTATGGCAGGCATTTGGGAAAATGAAATGCTGTATGATAACGTGGTGCTTGCAAAGGTTTGCCGTATGAAATGGAAAGCCATAGTAAATTTTGCTGCTGGTCATGTGACGCGGGAGAGTAGTAAAAAGAGAGGGAGGATCTATGCCGATTATTGATTTTAAAGCGACGATGTGTAAGCATTGTTATAAATGTGTACGCGGGTGTGAGGTCAAATCAATTATGATCCGGGATGGACATGCGTATATCATGCCAAACCGCTGTATTCTCTGCGGGCAGTGTCTTTTAAATTGTCCGCAGTCAGCGAAACGGATTCCAAGGGAATTTTCGAAGGTTAAGAAACTGCTCGGGAGTGGCGCGCCGGTGTTCGTTTCACTATCTTCGTCCTACATGGGAGGATTGCCATACAAAAAGCGTGGTCAGGTAAAAACAGCTTTAAAAAAACTTGGTTTTACGGATATTTTTGATGCGGCAGAGGGCGCGGCACTGGCGACGGAAGAGTATGTCCACCTGTTAGAACAGGGCGAGATGGAAAATATCATCACGACGGCCTGTCCGAGTATCGTGAACCTGATCGAGATCCACTATCCGGAGCTTATCAAATATCTGGCACCGGTGCTGATCCCGTCGGGCATTCACACGCGGATGCTGCGCGCGGAGTTTGGCGAGGAAGCCAAGGTAGTCGTGATCGGACCGTGTGTTGCGGAAAAAGAGAAAAACAGGGTCGTGAAGCCGGATGCAGTCCTCACGTTTGAGGATTTGAAG
>JBNMLY010000053.1:0-13650 GCA_050875065.1 Otoolea sp.
AAGCTGGAGCGCTTCGTAGCTGACTGGTCCCGTGAGCATGGCTTCGTACCGGCAGCACCGGAGAAAACAAACGGTAAAAAAGTGGCAGTCATCGGTTCCGGCCCTGCAGGTCTTACCTGTGCAGGCGATCTGGCAAAGCTGGGCTATGAAGTAACCATTTTTGAGGCGCTTCATGAGCCGGGCGGCGTACTGACCTATGGTATTCCGGAGTTCCGTCTTCCGAAGGATGGCGTTGTACAGCCGGAGATCGAGAATGTCCGCAAGCTGGGCGTTAAGATCGAGACAAACGTAGTTATCGGCAAGTCGATTACCATTGACGAGCTGATGGATGAGGAAGGTTTCCAGGCAGTATTTATCGGTTCTGGTGCCGGACTTCCGAAGTTCATGGGTATTCCGGGCGAAAATGCCAACGGCGTATTCTCTGCCAACGAGTACCTGACCAGAAACAACCTGATGAAGGCATTCCGCGATGATTATGACACACCGATCATGGAATCCAAGAAGGTAGTCGTAGTCGGCGGCGGAAACGTAGCGATGGATGCGGCGAGAACAGCTCTGCGTCTCGGTGCGGAAGTGCATATTGTATATAGAAGAAGTGAGAAAGAGCTTCCGGCGCGTGTGGAAGAAGTACATCACGCAAAAGAGGAGGGCATCCAGTTTGACCTTCTGACCAACCCGGTTGAGATTCTCGAGGATGAGAATGGATGGGTCAAAGGCATCGTATGCCGCCGCATGGAACTTGGCGAGCCGGATGAATCCGGAAGAAGACGTCCGGTTGAGGTGGCCGGTTCCGATTTCACAATCGATGCGGATACCGTGATCATGGCACTTGGTACTTCTCCGAACCCACTGATTTCCAACACGACGAAAGGTTTGGAGATCAACCGCTGGAGATGTATCGTAGCGGACGAGAGCAACGGAAAGACGACGAAAGAGGGCGTTTACGCCGGCGGCGACGCTGTGACAGGTGCAGCTACGGTAATTCTCGCAATGGAAGCCGGACGCGCAGGTGCAAGAGGCATCGACGAGTATCTTTCTGCAAAATAATGAAATCAAAACATGTAGATTTGCTGAATGAAGCAATCGCCCCGGCGCTGACCCGGCTGGCGCTTCCGATCATGGCGACCTCTCTGGTCCAGATGCTTTACAATCTGACCGATATGGCGTGGATCGGACGCCTCGGGGCAGGCGCCGTCACGGCGGTGGGATCGGCAGGTATGTATACCTGGTTTTCCCAAGGATTTGCGATTTTGGCGAGAACGGGCGGTCAGGTAAAGACCGCCCATTGTCTTGGTGCGGGAGAAAATGACAGTGCTGCGCAGTATGCGAGAGGTGCGTTGCAGTTGGGAATTTTATTTGCCGTGCTGTATGGGCTGGTTTCACTCTTTGGAGCTGGTCAGTTGATTGGATTTTTCAAATTAAACAGCCCGGAGGTGATCGCGCAGGCCGAGTGGTATGTGCGGATTGCCTGTGGGCTGGTGATCTTTTCTTATTTAAATGCGATCCTGACCGGACTTTTGACGGCGGCGGGAAACAGCCGGACGCCGTTTGTTGTCAATGTGGCCGGACTTGTTTTTAATGTCGTGCTGGATCCGGTGCTGATTTTTGGAATTGGGCCATTCCCGAAGCTTGGGGTCAGCGGGGCGGCGGCCGCGACGGTCACGGCACAGGCGCTCGTAAGTCTCCTGTTTTTTCGGGCGGTCCTGCAGGAAAAAGTGCTGTTTCCACATCTACGTCTCTGGAGGCCGGTTCCGGCGGAGGTCTGGAAGGAGATCGTGCGGATCGGCGTGCCGTCGGCAGTACAGAATCTGATTTACGCCGGAATTTCGATGATTTTGACCCGCCTTATCACCGGATGGGGCGATCTGGCAGTGGCAGCGCAGCGTGTCGGCAATCAGATTGAATCGGTTTCCTGGATGGTCGGGGATGGATTCTCAGCGGCGGTCAACGCGTTCCTCGGGCAGAATTATGGGGCGAAGCGGTATGACCGCGTACGCCGCGGCTATTTCTGTGCGATCGCGATGACGGCGGCGTGGGGACTCTGTACGACGCTTCTGCTGGTCGGGATGGCGCGGCCGCTGTTCTCGATCTTTTTGCAGGAAGAGGAGGTCATGGCGATTGGCGTCAATTACCTGCGGATCGTGGGGCTGAGCCAGATGTTTATGATGGTGGAACAGACCTCGATCGGAGCCTTCTCCGGTCTGGGGCGGACGCTGTATCCGTCGATCATCAGTGTGACCTTCACCTCGGCACGTATCCCGATGGCGGTGCTGCTGTCCTCCGTGATGGGACTGAGCGGTATTTGGTGGGCGCTGAGTATTTCCAGCATGGTGAAGGGATGTATCCTGTTCGTCAGTTTTGTCGTGTTTTTGTATGTGTTTCTGGGAAAAAAGAAATAGAAAGAGAGATAGTTGGAAGAATGTTAAAAAATGCTCTGGAGTTCTTGCTTGGCAGTGGGAATTTCCGGGGCATTTTAAATGCGAATCCATGGCAAATTCCATTATTGGTCAGGTGCACGTGAAGAGTAAATATTAGTGAGAAAACCGTCTGAAAAATTACAAAAACCTATGGACGAATTGAGAATTTCGTGAGATAATAGGGGCAGGATTGATGTGATAAAATTAACAAAGTACAAAATCCAATCATTTCGAAAGGAGTCTTACAATGATTTATTCACAAGAAGTAGAAAATATGTGTCCAGTAGCCCAGGGCGTAAATCACGGCGCTGCTCCGATCCCGGAGGAGGCAAAGTGGGTGAAGTCCAAAGAAGTCAAGGATATTTCCGGTTTAACACACGGTGTCGGCTGGTGTGCGCCGCAGCAGGGTGCCTGTAAGCTGACCCTGAATGTGAAGGAAGGTATCATTCAGGAAGCTCTGGTAGAGACGATCGGATGTTCCGGTATGACCCATTCTGCAGCGATGGCAGCAGAGATTCTTCCGGGTAGAACCGTACTGGAAGCATTAAATACAGACCTTGTCTGTGATGCAATCAACACCGCCATGCGTGAGCTGTTCCTCCAGATCGCATATGGCAGAACGCAGAGTGCGTTTTCTGAAGAAGGTCTTCCGATTGGTGCCGGCCTTGAAGACCTGGGAAAAGGACTCCGTTCTCAGGTAGGTACGATGTACGGAACCCTGAAGAAAGGTCCGCGTTACCTTGAGATGGCAGAAGGCTATGTAACAGGAATTGCACTGGATGAAGAAGATCAGATCATCGGTTACCAGTTTGTAAACTTAGGCAAGATGACCGACTTCATCAAGAAGGGCGACGATCCGACCACCGCATACGAGAAAGCAAAAGGTCAGTACGGCCGCGTGGACGATGCAGTTAAGATTATCGATCCGAGACAGGAATAATCACAGGGTACATAGTTAAGGAGGAACATCACAATGGCATTATTTGAATCATACGAGAGACGAATTGACAAGATCAATTCCGTATTAAATAGCTATGGCATTGCTTCGATCGAAGAGGCTGAGAAGATCACGAAGGATGCCGGACTGGATGTATATGATCAGGTAAAGAAGATCCAGCCAATTTGCTTTGAAAATGCGTGCTGGGCGTACACCGTAGGCGCGGCAATCGCGATCAAGAAGGGCTGCCGCAGAGCTGCCGATGCAGCCGCAGCCATCGGCGAGGGACTGCAGGCATTCTGTATCCCGGGTTCCGTAGCGGATCAGCGTAAAGTAGGTCTGGGACATGGAAACTTAGGTAAGATGCTTCTGGAAGAAGAGACGGACTGTTTCTGCTTCCTGGCAGGCCATGAGTCCTTTGCAGCCGCAGAGGGCGCAATCGGTATCGCTGAGAAGGCAAACAAAGTTCGTAAAAAACCGCTCCGCGTTATCTTAAACGGTCTTGGCAAAGATGCTGCACAGATCATTTCCCGTATCAATGGCTTTACCTATGTAGAGACAGAGATGGACTATTACACCGGCGAAGTAAAAGAACTGTGGAGAAAATCTTACTCCAAGGGACTTCGTGCGAAGGTAAACTGCTACGGTGCGAACGACGTTACCGAGGGCGTAGCGATCATGTGGAAAGAGGGCGTAGATGTTTCCATTACCGGTAACTCCACCAACCCGACCCGTTTCCAGCATCCGGTAGCAGGTACTTATAAGAAGGAATGCATCGAGAAAGGCAAGAAATACTTCTCCGTAGCATCCGGCGGCGGTACAGGACGTACCCTTCACCCGGATAACATGGCAGCAGGACCGGCTTCCTACGGTATGACCGATACCATGGGACGTATGCACTCCGATGCACAGTTCGCAGGTTCTTCCTCCGTACCGGCTCACGTAGAGATGATGGGTCTGATCGGTATGGGTAATAACCCGATGGTTGGTGCGACTGTGGCGGTTGCAGTAGGGATTGAGGAAGCAGCGAAGGCTGGGAAATTCTAAAGAAATTTTACAAATTGAAAAGATGTTAAACCTAAGAAGTACCGTAATCAAAGCGATTGCGGTACTTTTTTGTGCTTGGAAACAGAAAATATAAATGTATAAACAAGAAAAAAAGAGATTCGAATTTCGAATCTCTTTTCAGTGACCTGTCCGGGAATCGAACCCGGGTTTACGCCGTGAGAGGGCGTCGTCTTGACCGCTTGACCAACAGGCCATATTTAGTTTTTACAATCGAGGCGACGTGATTCGAACACGCGACCTCTGCGTCCCGAACGCAGCGCTCTACCAAACTGAGCCACGCCTCGATATGTTTTTCTTCGCTTTTGAAGTGGTGTTCATCAGCGACTCCTATATACTATCACGCCTTCCGAAAAAAAGCAAGCGTTTTTTTGAAAAAAATTGAAAAAGTTTTAAAAAATTGAAAAAACCCTTTAAAATCAATATTTTCACGCTTTTAACTTATATTTCGAAATCATTATGAATTGCGTAAGAAAGCGAAAGGATGATTAAAGTCCTGCTAAGGATGCGCCGAAACTCTTTTCATTTTAATAAATTTGAATAAAATGGGGATAAAGCGTAGAGAGTGCGAAGCTCTGAGAAGTTCCCAGACGGGGGCAGTCCAAGCTGGAGATAAAGAATACTTTTTATTATGAAGAACAAGGAGCATCGTATTGAAAAATTGAATGAGTCAGGAGGAATTCAGCATGAACATTATTGCAGCCATTTTATTTGGAGTATACGGAGTGATCGGAGGTGTAAGCACGGTTGTATGTACGGTAAGCATTCCGAGCATTATTATCTGGAAAATTTACCGAAAAGCGAAATATCATAAAGCGCTGACAGATTAAAATAGAATGAGTATTTGCTCTTGGTGTGTGGAGAAGATAGAAAGCCTGAGAGGAAGAGGTAAATCAGGGAAAACATCGGAAATTCACATGAAAGCACCGCTAGGAGAGTCATAAAGAATGAAAAGTTATAAAAAGAGTCTTACAGGTAAAAAGTTTTGCCATCGTCAAAAGACGAAGAAAATTTCTATCTGCAAGGCTCTTTTATGATTCTAAGAAAAAATGCTGGAAGTATGCCTTTTGGCACACCCCAACATTCCGTATAGAGTTTTGATTTTAAAATTGATGCAATCGTTTAGCGGACAATATAGACGTCGGCGCTTCTCTTTCCATACTGCAGTGCCTGACTGTGGGAATTGAAGAAGATGTCCAGTTTGTTTCCGCGGATGCCGCTGCCGCTGTCCTCGACGGTATAGACAACGCCGTTGATACGGAGCTTTGTTCCGAGTGGGAAGATGCGCAGGTCAGCGGAAATGGTGCGTCCTGCCTGAGGAACCGTGCCGGATTTGGTGCGGTTCTTTCCGCCGCGGCAGCATTTGCGGCAGCTACAGTAAGCGGTTGTCGTGAAGCGGCCGGCGTAGATTTCGGCAGATGCCTTTGCTTCCTGTGCCTCGGCAGCGTCAGAGCTTTCGATATCATTGGTTGTATCTGTCGAAGCATCCGAAGATGTGGAGGTCTCGGAAACCGCATTTGCGTCTGCATTTTCAGCTGTCGCAGCTTCGCCAGCATTCTCTGTCTCCGCCTGTGCGGTTTCATTTGCAAATGCAGCAACTTCTGCTTCAGGGGCCGCATTTGCATCTCCATTGTTATTGGATTCATTTTCAGAAATCACTTCTAATACATCAGAAGAGTTTGTATCAGCCGTTTCTTCCGCAGCCGTGCTTGTCTGCTTCGCAATCAGTTCTGGATCGGAAGCCGGACCGGACGGTGTCTGAGCGGTCTCGCTGGAAGCGCCGTCTGTATTTTCGCTGGCGGCCGTCTCATCCATCTGCGAGATGAGCTCGGTTCCGGCGTCTGCGGTGGCAGCCAGTGTATTCATGGTGCCGGCCATGAGACAGACCAGGCTCATGGCCGTTGTGGCAAGTCCGCGCCGCATGGTGTTCATCATATTCATCAAATAAAAACCTCTCATTTCAATTTAGATTCATTTGTCCCATCGCAGTCATCGTGAATTCCATAAATGTTGCAATGAATTTACAAATGTTATAATTTGTTACTATTATATTACAGAATTGTTAAATGTCAAGTCGGGGACCCGGAAATGGGCCTCTGGGAGCGGTTGGATGTTCGACAAATCGAAAACCTGTTCGGATGAAGACGAAGAAAAGAGCGAGTGAGTTTCTACTTATAAGAAGTATAAAAATCAGCGTGCCTAAAAACAGGGTATGCAGAACGAGAAAAATTATTCGAAAAAAGAAGAAAAAAATTTTTTAAAAACCGAAAAAAATCATTGACAAATACTTGTGTAAGTAATATAGTATGAACTGTAGATATTAGCACTCTGACAGATTGAGTGCTAACAGAAAACTTCCAAAGCGGGTTTGAATGACCAGCGGAAGCGGATGCACGGAAGGAGAGATTGGATGGAACTGGATGAGAGAAAAGAAAAGATTTTGAAAGCGATTATCCAGAACTATCTGGAGACCGGAGAGCCGGTTGGTTCCAGAACGATCTCCAAGTATTCCGATTTGAAACTCAGTTCGGCGACGATTCGAAATGAGATGTCGGATCTGGAAGAACTGGGATATATCATTCAGCCGCACACATCGGCAGGCAGGATTCCCTCAGATAAAGGATACCGTTTCTATGTGGATCAACTGATTCGGGAAAAAGAGACGGAGGTCACGCAGGTGCGCGACATGGTCATCCAGAGAGTGGATCGGGTGGAGTTGCTTTTGAAACAGATGGCAAAACTTCTGGCAAACAATACGAATTATGCGACGCTGATCAGCGGACCGCAGTATCACCAGACGAAGATCAAGTTTATACAGCTTTCCAAAGTGGAAGCTGGGAAACTTCTGATAGTGACTGTTTTAGAAGGCAATATCATCAAGAATTCGATTGTGACGCTCGATGCAGAGCTGACCGATGAGGACATCCTGAACCTGAACATTCTTTTAAACAGCGGACTCAACGGACTGACGATGGAACAGATTAATCTGGATGTGATTACCCGGATGAAAGGGCAGGCCGGTGAGCGGAGCCACATCGTGGATGTGGTATTGAGCGAGGTGGCGGATGCGATTCGCTCCGGCGAGGAAGATTTACAGATTTACACCGAAGGTACGACGAACATTTTCAAGTATCCGGAACTGAGCGATGGCGCGAAAGCCAGCCAGCTTATCGGAACACTGGAGCAGAAAGACCTCTGGAGGGAGATACTTACCGAGGACGATGCGGACAGTGAGAAGAAAAATGAAATTCAGGTCTATATCGGAAGTGAGACACAGGTGCAGTCGATGAAAGACTGCAGCATCGTTACCGCCAATTATGAATTGGGGGACGGACTTCGGGGAACGATAGGAATCGTTGGACCGAAGCGGATGGATTATGACAAAGTTGTATCGACCCTGCGCTCGTTGAAGAGCCAGCTCGATCAGACATTCAATCATAAAGATACCGAGTAGCACAGATGTGCAAAATAAAGAGGTGAGAGACATGGCAAAGACAGAGATAGATTCCAAAGCAGCTGAGGCAGCTGGCGAGAAAGAAGTAAAGGAAACAAAAAAACAGCCGGAAGCTGAGGCAGCGAAGGAAAAAGAAACTTCTTCTGAAAGCGCGGAAGTGCCGGAAGGGGAAAAAGAAAAAAAAGGATTTTTCTCCAAGAAGAAAGATAAGAAAGACGAGCAGATCGACGAGCTGACGGATCGCCTGAAGCGCACGATGGCTGAATTTGACAATTTCCGGAAACGAACGGAAAAAGAAAAGTCGGCGATGTATGAGATTGGTGCGCGGGACATCATTGAGAAGATTCTTCCGGTGGTGGACAATTTTGAGCGCGGTCTGGCGACGATCCCGGAAGGGGAGGAAAAGAGTGCATTCGCCGAGGGCATGGATAAGGTTTACAAGCAGCTTGTCAAGACACTGGACGATGCAGGCGTAAAGCCGATCGAGGCAGTTGGCCAGCCGTTTGACCCGAATTTTCACAATGCGGTGATGCATATTGAGGATGAGAACCTGGGTGAGAATGTTGTAGCAGAAGAATTCCAGAAAGGCTATGTATACCGTGACAATGTGGTTCGCCACAGCATGGTAAAGGTGGCAAACTAAAATGGGTACCACGTAAACAGTCGGCACGGAAAAACCGGTGCTGGCGATTGATTTGATATAGAATTGACAGACAGACGGCAGAACGTAGACCCTATGAGGAAAACAGGAACTGCCAGAAAAAGATAATTTCAGGAGGAAATAACTATGAGCAAGATTATTGGTATTGACTTAGGTACAACAAACAGCTGTGTAGCCGTTATGGAAGGTGGTAAACCGGTTGTTATCGCAAATACAGAAGGTATCCGTACCACACCGTCCGTTGTAGCATTTACAAAGACAGGTGAGAGACTGGTCGGCGAGCCGGCAAAGCGTCAGGCCGTTACCAACGCTGAGAAGACCATTTCTTCTATCAAGAGACATATGGGCAGCGACTACAAAGTAACCATTGATGACAAGAAATATACTCCGCAGGAGATTTCAGCGATGATTCTGCAGAAACTGAAAGCAGATGCAGAGAGCTACTTAGGTGAGAAGGTAAGCGAAGCAGTTATTACTGTTCCGGCTTACTTCAACGACGCACAGCGTCAGGCAACCAAGGATGCCGGTAAGATCGCTGGTCTGGATGTAAAGAGAATTATCAACGAGCCGACCGCAGCAGCAGTGGCATACGGCCTTGATAATGAAAAAGAGCAGAAGATCATGGTATACGACTTAGGCGGCGGTACATTCGATGTTTCCATCATTGAGATCGGTGACGGCGTTATCGAAGTTCTGGCCACCAACGGTGATACACATCTGGGCGGCGATGATTTCGATAACCGTATTACCCAGTGGATGATCGATGAGTTTAAGAAAGCAGAAGGCGTAGACCTTTCTACCGATAAGATGGCGCTTCAGAGACTGAAAGAAGCAGCTGAGAAGGCGAAAAAAGAGCTTTCTTCCGCGACCACAACTAACATCAACCTTCCGTTCATCACTGCAACCAGCGAGGGACCGAAGCATCTGGATATGAACCTGACCAGAGCAAAATTCGATGAGCTGACCAGAGACTTAATCGAGAGAACGGCAGTTCCGGTACAGAACGCACTGAAAGACGCGGGCATTACGGCCGCAGAGCTTGGTAAAGTCCTTCTGGTAGGTGGTTCCACACGTATGCTGGCAGCACAGGAGGAGGTAAAGCGCCTGACTGGTAAAGAGCCGAGCAAATCCTTAAACCCGGATGAGTGCGTAGCAATCGGTGCAGCTATCCAGGGCGGTAAGCTGGCTGGCGATGCTGGTGCCGGTGATATCCTTCTTCTGGATGTAACCCCGCTGTCTCTGTCCATCGAGACGATGGGTGGTGTAGCAACCAGACTGATTGAGAGAAATACCACAATCCCGACCAAGAAGAGCCAGATCTTCTCCACCGCAGCTGATAACCAGACCGCAGTTGATATCCACGTTGTACAGGGCGAGAGACAGTTTGCAAAAGACAACAAGACACTGGGAACCTTCCGTCTGGATGGCATCCTTCCGGCAAGAAGAGGTGTTCCGCAGATTGAGGTTACTTTCGATATCGATGCCAATGGTATCGTAAACGTATCTGCAAAGGATCTTGGTACTGGTAAAGAGCAGCACATCACGATTACCTCTGGTTCCAATATGTCTGATTCTGATATCGACAAGGCAGTCAAAGAGGCCGCTGAGTATGAGGCACAGGATAAGAAGAGAAAAGAGGGCATCGATGCAAGAAACGAGGCTGACTCCATGGTATTCCAGACCGAGAAAGCTCTGCAGGATGTAGGCGACAAGATCGATGCAAATGATAAAGCAGCCGTAGAAGCTGACTTAAATGCACTGAAGGAAGCTATCAACAAAGCTCCGATCGACCAGATGACCGATGCACAGATTGATGAAATCAAAGCTGGCAAGGAAAAATTGATGAACAGCGCTCAGGCACTTTTCAGCAAGGTTTATGAGCAGGCACAGGCAGCTGGCGCAGCAGGTGCACAGGGCAGCGCTCAGGGTGCAGCCGATGCAGGAAGCGCACCGCACGACGATAATGTAGTTGACGGCGACTTCAAAGAAGTATAAGATGGTATGATACTAGGGTGAAAAGCTCCAGTGTCTGACGCAAGCTTGCTTGCAGGAGGACATTGTAGCTTGGAACCCGCCAAAAACACGAGTAAGTAGCCATTTTCTTTGAAAAATGAGTGGGTTACGAATGTTTTTGAAGATTGCGTGAGCACGTGAGTGCGGAGCAATCCGGTATCAGGAAAATCGCAGTGAGGGTCTGTCGCAGGAATCTGCGGCAGACCCCCATTTGTGGGTTTCGGGCAGGAAAATAGATACGATAGAAATTTCGTCAGATGAATTTTGGCGATTTGGCGGAGTTTGGGAAGGAAAAGCTGAAATGGCAGAGAGTAAGAGAGATTACTATGAGGTCTTAGGCGTCCCGAAAGATGCGGACGATGCGACACTCAAAAAAGCATACAGAACCTTGGCCAAAAAGTATCATCCAGATGCAAATCCGGGTGATCAGGCGGCAGCCGATAAATTTAAGGAGGCATCGGAGGCGTACAGCGTACTGAGTGATCCGGAGAAGAGACGTCAGTATGATCAGTTCGGCCATGCGGCTTTTGACGGCGGTGCAGGCGGCGCCGGTGGATTCGGCGGTTTTGACTTCAATGGCGGTGATATGGGCGACATTTTCGGTGATATCTTTGGTGATATCTTTGGCGGCGGACGTAGCCGCGGCGGTAGAAGTAATGGACCGATGCGCGGAGCCGATGTGCGCACCAGTGTACGGATTACCTTTGAGGAGGCGATCTTCGGCTGTGAGAAAGAGCTGGAGTTAAACTTAAAGGAAACGTGTGAGAAGTGCCACGGAACCGGCGCAAAACCGGGAACCCAACCGCAGACCTGTCCGAAATGTAACGGTAAAGGCAAGATTGTGTACACCCAGCAGTCATTCTTTGGTCAGATCCAGAATGTACAGACTTGTCCGGATTGTAACGGAACCGGAAAGATCATTAAGGAGAAATGCCCGGATTGTTACGGAACTGGCTATGTAGCGAAGAAAAAGAAGATCAAAGTGACGATTCCGGCAGGTATTGATAATGGCCAGATGCTACGCGACCGCGGCAACGGCGAACCAGGTACCAACGGCGGCCCGCGCGGTGATCTGTTGGTAGAGGCTGTCGTATCCCAGCATCCGATTTTCAAACGTCAGGATACAACAATCTATTCAACCGTGCCGATTTCCTTTGTAAAAGCAGCGCTTGGCGGTCCGATTCGCATTAAGACGGTGGATGGGGAGGTAGAGTACGAGGTAAAACCGGGAACTCAGACCGATACGAGAGTACGTCTGAAAGGAAAAGGGGTTCCGTCCCTGCGCAACCGCAATGTGCGTGGCGACCATTTCGTGACTCTGGTGGTACAAGTTCCGGAGCGTATGACCGAGGCTCAGAAAGAAGCGCTTCGCAAGTTTGACGATGCCATGAACGGAATTGCACCGGAGGGCGAAAAACATAAGAAAAAAGGGCTGTTCGGGAAATTGGAGAAATAGGATACGGACGGATCTGGAATAATTGATTAAAAGATAAGAAGAGAATGGTTGCTGTCCATGTGATGCATGAACAGTGGCAGATAGAGTGGAGCTGTCGGGCTGACATGGAAATGTGGCGCGACAGCTCTGATTTTTTTGCGTATTTCGGAACCTTGCTCTAGAAGTGATTTTAAAGGCATGAAAGCAGGAATAGAAGAGAATAGAAAAACATAGAAATAATCGGTGCTGCTGCTTTTTGCTGCAGGAGTGGTGGGAAAAAGGGATGGATTATGAACGAAGTTGCCAGAAATGACAGAGTTTTGTAAGTTGACTTCTTGTGAAATCTTATATACAATAGGACGATGGATGCTTGACGTCACAGAAATGACAATTGCTTTTGACAGAAATAGAAAGAGATCCAGAATATGGAAGAATGGTTCAAAAACGGTTACTTCCGGGGAACGAACCCCGTATTGGATTGAGTTAAGGGAGAACAGGAAAATGACGGATAGAAGCGGGAATTTGAATGGAAATTCACGTTCCGGCAGCCGGGAATATGGGCGGGAGCCGGGAAAGAAGAAAACGGCGATGAATAGCCGTGAGGTCGTGCTGGAAGAGGAAGATTTTTTGGATGAGCCGGAAACTGGCTATTTGGATGACGATTATTTGGATGACGATTATCTAGATGGGGATTATTCGGAAGAGAATGATTATCTGGATGAAGAGATGGAAGAACGAATTCTTCGAGAGGCAGATTTGAACTTAGAGCCGGAACGAAGTACAAACCAAGCTGAATGGAATTCGGAACATATGGTGCAACAGAAAAAAAACAGTCAGCGTGGGAGAGAGGAAGAGGAAACATTCCAGGATGAAAGAATAGAAATGGATAACCGCGAAGAAGAGTCCTGCCGAAAAAGAAGAAGCCGTGCAAAAGGAAATCGTGAAACAGGGGCAGAAGGAGACTGGGGGTACCGCGGGAAGCGGGGAGCGTATGAGGAGCCAGAGAGGGCAGATATATTAGGTAGAACTGTTTCTGAGAGGAAAGAAAGTAATTTGAAGAAGGCAGGAAATGGAAAAAAAACGGCATTAACAGTGGCCTGTGCAGCGGGGATTATCATAGTGGCGGCAGGAGGCGTTTATGCCGGAATGTCACAAAAATATAAAAATCGTTTTTTCCCCAATACACGGATTAATGGGGTTGATGCGTCGGGGAAAACAGCAGCAGAAGTTCAGTCCCAGATTGCAGCGGGGGTGGATGGATATACATTAACAATCCAAGAGAAAAATAATCAAAAAGAAATCATTGCCGGGGCAGATATTAAGTTGAATACGGAATTTGATGGCAGTTTGGAGAAGATGATTGCAGAACAAAATCCGTATACATGGATGAGCCATATGAAACAGGAGGAATATACGATCGGGACAATGGTGACATACGATGATGCCGCATTGGAAAGTCAGATTCGGAATCTATCCTGTCTGGATTCAGAAAAGGCGGTGGAACCGATCGATGCGAAGATTTCGGACTATGTGCCGGGAAAAGGATATTCGATTGTACCGGAACAGGAGGGGACGGCGGTTGAAGAAGAAAAGCTGACGAAAGTAGTAACCGACGCAGTTGAAAATTTGCAAGATTACATATCTTTGGAAGATGCAGATGTGTATAAG
>JBNMLY010000054.1:0-13393 GCA_050875065.1 Otoolea sp.
ATCTTAAATATCGGAAGACTCCCGGAGGTATTTGTTAATATCTTCTCCAATGCGTTTGATTTCAAGGCGATCTTCGGCGGATTTGCAGGTTCGGCGATGAGGCAGGGAATCAAGAGAGGTCTGTATTCCAACGAGGCGGGTGTCGGTTCTGCGCCGAACGCGGCGGCAGCAGCCAATGTCAGCCATCCGGTTAAGCAGGGACTGGTACAGATGCTTTCCGTCTTTATCGATACGATCCTCATCTGTACGGCAACGGCGATGATGTGCCTCTGCACCGGCATCGTTCCGTCGGAAGAACTGAAAGGTGCTCCGTTCGTACAGGAATCCCTGGGAACTGTTTTCGGCGTGATTGGACCGTGTTTTATCACGTTTGCACTTCTTCTCTTTGCGTTTACGACGCTGCTGGGCAATCTGTTTTACTGCGAGGGATGTCTCAACTACATCGCAGGCCGTACACTGAAGAACAAAGAAATGAACGTATTCCGCCTGTTTGCGGTGGTAGTTGTATTCATTGGCGCACAGCTTCAGTTTGGTCTGGTGTGGGATCTCGCGGATGTCCTCATGGGTATCATGGCGATCATCAACCTGCCAGTCATCGTGATTCTGGGCAATACAGCGCTTCGGTGCCTGGATGATTATATCGCACAGAAAAAAGAAGGAAAGAATCCGTGTTTCAAGGCTGAGAATATCGGGCTGGAGGGAAAGACGGAGTTCTGGAATTAAAAATAGTTTAACAGATAAAAAACGTCGGGAAGTAAAAGCGCCCGACGTTTTTTGCATACACGAGAGAAGATGGCCTTTGCGGGGCGGAGAAACTCTGATGTATGGCATTGATTATTTTTGTTCTTAGTTGCTTGTATAATGATAGCTGTCTAACAGCTGCGCCTTCATGTGCCACAGCTCGTTGGACAGATCCACATGAATCTCGTGCGGGTTTACCAGACGGCGGGACTCATCCCAGAGAGTTTCCTGCTCTTTTTTGCAGTATTCGCGGATGTCCATGACCTTCGGGGACTCGTAGACGCATTTACCGTTCTGGAAAATCGGGACGAGAAGCTCACGCATCGTGTAAGTGCCCGGTGCAAGGTGGGTCTTTTTCCAGGTTTCGATCGGATCAAAGAGCAGAAGAGAATTTCTCTCGTCGTATTCTTCTTCTACGAGGCAGATCAGATCTGCAATGATTTTTCCGTTTTCTCGGTCGTAGATTCGCCGGATGGTCTTATTGCCCGGGTTGGTAACTTTTTCTGTATTTTCCGAAAGTTTGATCTTCGGGATAAATTTGCCGGTGTGGCGGTCCTTGATGGCAGCCAGCTTGTAAACGCCGCCGAAGGATGGGCAGTCCTTGGAGGTGATCAGGTTCGTGCCGACGCCCCAGGAGGTGATGGCTGCGCCCTGGATCTTCAGGCTGTCGATCAGGTACTCGTCCAGATCGTTGGAAGCGGAGATAACTGCATCCGGGAATCCGGCGTCGTCAAGCATCTTGCGGGCTTTCTTGGAAATGTACGCAAGGTCACCGCTGTCGAGGCGGATGCCGTAGAAGGTCAGCGGGATACCGGCGTCGCGCATCTCCTGGAAGACGCGGATCGCGTTTGGAACACCGGAACCTAAAGTATCGTAGGTATCAGCCAACAGGATGCAGGCACTCGGATAGAGCTTTGCATAAGCGCGGAACGCGGTCAGCTCATCCGGGAAGCTCATGATCCAGCTGTGTGCATGGGTTCCTTTGACCGGAACATCGAAGAGCTGTCCGGCCAGTACGTTGGAAGTGCCGATACAGCCGGCGATCATCGCAGCACGGGCCCCGTAGGTACCGGCATCCGGACCCTGTGCACGGCGCAGACCGAACTCCATGATTCCGTCTCCGCGGGCGGCGAAGACGATACGGGAGGTTTTGGTCGCGATCAGGCTCTGGTGGTTGATGATGTTTAAGATCGCGGTCTCAACCAGCTGTGCCTCCATGATCGGTGCGATCACCTTGACGAGCGGCTCGCGCGGGAAAACAACAGTTCCCTCCGGGATCGCGTAGATATCACCTGAAAATTTGAAATTGTGAAGGTATTCAAGAAAATCCTCGTCGAAAATGCCAAGTCCGCGTAAGTATTCGATGTCGGCATCATCGAAGTGAAGATTCTTCACATAGTCAATGACCTGCTCTAAGCCGGCACAGATGGAAAACGCATTTCCATCCGGGTTTGTGCGGTAGAACGCATCGAAAATGACGGTTTCGTTGGCATCTTTTTCCCGGAAATAGCCCTGCATCATCGTCAGTTCATACAGGTCGGTCAATAGGGTAAGGTTTCTTGGCTCCATAGTACTCTCCTTTGTTGCGGAAGGCAGCCGTGACGGCGCCTCTCTGTTTATATCTCATTGGTTATATTTGCAATGAATGTCCGCACTTGTTATTTTAAGCGGGTACGAACGTATTTTATATACTATACCATAAAATCGGGGGAATAGCAAAATAATGATAATTTTATCAGGGATTTCATCTGTTAAGCAATCCGTCTGATAAATAAAAAGGTTCTCATTAGAATCACTAAGTTTCTGAAGTTTCCCTCTATGAAGTGAGCAAATTTGAAAAACGGCACAATCAAATCTGTTATATGCGGGCACGAAGAATATTAAGCAAGAGTCGTATCCGTGTCATGCACATAATGAGTGGTAATTTTTGTACACTTTTTGGTATTTACTCATGTAGAGTTTCCTTAAAAAATTCTGCTACATTGCCGATATATAAAGTAGATAGTCAAAAGGTATACTTTAAGGAGGGGGTATATTATGTCAATGGCCGTAGGGTATGGACCTTATACAGGGACAATCAACACGAACAGCGCACGATACAAACGTGCGAAAGCAATGTATGACGAAGGACATCCGGCCGGAGAAGCAACAAAATCGGCTGCAGATGCCAAGGCGGAACAGGAATTGCAAAAATTGAAGATGCTCAAGCAGATGTTAGGGCAAAAATATGACGACCTTGATTTATTAAAGAATCCGCTTGAGGCAGATGAAGAAACTTTTATCCGGAATTATATGGGGCTTTTTGACGAGGATGGAGATCTTCTAAATGCCGATGGCGTTGCGGGGATGGATGTTACAGGCAAAGATCCGTCGGAATTCCATAAAATAATCGATGTTTCCGAAACGGCTAGGCAGGATATGTTTGATGAAACAATGCGCCACTTTATACAAGAAAATGGCGTCGCCAACGGGGATACAACAAAACGCGGGGAGGTTTTTACGCGTTATCAGTTGAGCGTCAACAAATCGGATCGGTTAAGCGGCACATGGACCCTGGGGCAGTATGAGCGGATGTATACGAAAGCATTTTACGAAGCGGTAAAAGAATCGGCTCCCAACTGGCAGCCCGGACAGTCGTTTGATAGCAGTATTGTGCGTAATATTACGCGTGAGGACGTAGAAAAACGCATTGTAAAAGGCGATAGCGAATTTGCCTTAAAGAAATCTCTGGATGTCACGGCATAATCTAGTAAGGGGCGCTTTATCAAATTCATGAAATAGGAATCCGACGAAGCGAATATAGTTTTTATAATTTGTTTCCTTATGGGGGCGTGGAACGCCTCGAAACACTCCTTGACAACCATCTGGAAAAAAGATACAATGTTCATATTAGTGAATCAAACACTGATAATGATAGGAAAAGCAATGATGGAGACAGTAGCGCCGCACAGAAAGCGGGAGCGAGGCAGGGACGGTGAGAGCCTGCTGTGAGTAAGGCGGATGTGAAGATCACTCCGGAGCTTCGGGCTGAACCATTTTGAAAGTCTGGGGAGCTGTTTTTAGAGGTGCCCTGACAGAAATAAAATCAAGTAAGCACCGACGGTTTCCTCCGTTACAGGGAGCGCATATGAAGGTATGCAGTAATAGGTGGTTAAAAGCAAGTGGACCCTTGTCCTGTTACGGGATGGGTCCATTTTTATTTCATAGAAAAAGACATTCTATGAAATAAAAACGCTCCGCGTGGATGCGCAGTCGCGTGAAAAGGAATCATGTCGCAAGCGACCACGCTCGGCGCGAGAATGTGCCGGGGCACATTCTTTTTCCATATTTCACATTTATTTTAGGAGGAATTTATCATGTACAACAAAGTTCCGGCAAACATGAATTTCGTGGAACGTGAAAAGAACAGTGAGAAGTTCTGGGAAGATGAAGATATCTTTAAAAAAAGCATTGAAAGCCGTAAAAAAGGACCGACCTATACATTCTATGACGGACCGCCTACCGCAAACGGCAAACCGCATATCGGCCACGTGCTGACCCGTGTTATCAAGGATATGATTCCGAGATACCGTGCGATGAAGGGATACATGGTTCCGAGAAAGGCCGGATGGGATACCCACGGTCTTCCGGTCGAGCTGGAAGTTGAGAAGATGCTGGGACTGGACGGAAAAGAGCAGATCGAGCAGTATGGTCTGGAACCGTTCATCGAGCATTGTAAAGAGAGTGTATGGAAATACAAAGGCATGTGGGAGAAATTCTCCAACACCGTTGGTTTCTGGGCGGATATGGAACATCCGTATGTTACCTATGACAACAACTTTATTGAGTCCGAGTGGTGGGCCTTAAAAGAAATCTGGAACAAGGGACTTCTTTACAAGGGCTTCAAGATCGTACCGTACTGCCCGCGCTGCGGCACCCCGCTGTCCAGCCACGAGGTAGCACAGGGATATAAGGATGTCAAAGAGCGCTCGGCCATCGCCAAATTCCCGGTAAAGGGTGAGGATGCCTATATTCTTGCATGGACGACGACTCCGTGGACGCTTCCGTCCAACGTGGCTCTCTGCGTCAACCCGGATGAGACCTATGTAAAGGTTAAAATGAAAGAGGACGGCACCGTTTATTATATGGCACAGGCTCTGTGTGATACCGTTCTGGGCGAGGGCACTTACGACGTACTGGAAACCTTTGTCGGCAAAGACCTGGAATACAAAGAGTATGAGCCGTTGTTTGACTACGCCGTAGCAACCTGTGAGAAACAGCATAAGAAAGCATTCTACGTAGTCTGCGATAGTTATGTAACACTGACCGATGGTACCGGCGTTGTACACATCGCACCGGCATTTGGTGAGGACGACTCCAAGGTCGGTAAAAAATACGACCTGCCGTTCGTACAGTTGGTAGATGGAAAAGGTGAGATGACGAAGGAAACTCCGTGGGCCGGCATGTTCTGCAAGAAGGCAGATCCGGAGGTTCTGAAAGCATTAAAAGAAAAGGGACTTCTGTTCTCTGCACCGGTATTTGAGCACAGCTATCCGCACTGCTGGCGCTGTGACACACCGCTTATCTACTATGCACGTGAATCCTGGTTCATCAAGATGACGGCCGTCAAGGATGATCTGATCCGCAACAACAATACGATCAACTGGATTCCGGAAAGCATCGGTAAAGGACGTTTCGGCGACTGGCTGGAGAACGTTCAGGACTGGGGCGTGAGCCGTAACCGTTACTGGGGTACTCCATTAAACATCTGGGAGTGCGAGTGCGGCTGCCAGCACGCGATCGGAAGCCAGGCGGAATTAAAGTCCATGAGCCCGAACTATGCGGATGTCGTAAAGAAATACGCAAAAGAGATGGATAAAGAAGCCAACGGCGAGGTAGAGCTGCACCGTCCATTCATCGATGATGTGACGATCACCTGCCCGAAATGCGGCAAGCAGATGCACCGCGTACCGGAGGTGATCGACTGCTGGTTCGATTCCGGTTCCATGCCATTTGCACAGCATCATTATCCATTTGAAAATAAAGATCTGTTCGAGCAGCAGTATCCGGCAGATTTCATCTCCGAGGCAGTCGATCAGACCCGTGGATGGTTCTACTCCCTGCTTGCTATCTCGACCCTGATCTTCAACAAGGCGCCGTACAAGAACGTTATCGTTCTGGGTCATGTCCAGGATGAGAACGGACAGAAGATGAGTAAGTCCAAGGGCAACGCGGTTGACCCGTTCGATGCACTGCAGACCTACGGCGCTGATGCGATCCGCTGGTACTTCTACATCAACAGTGCACCGTGGCTGCCGAACCGTTTCCACGGAAAAGCGGTTATTGAGGGACAGAGACGTTTCATGGGTACCTTGTGGAATACCTATGCATTCTTTGTACTCTATGCGAATATTGATAATTTTGACGCAACCAAATACACGCTGGAATACGACAAACTTCCGGTTATGGATAAATGGCTGCTGTCCAAGTTAAACAGCCTCATCAAAGAGGTGGACGACGATCTGGGCAACTACCGTATCCCGGAGGCTGCGAGAGCCCTGCAGGATTTCGTCGATGATATGAGTAACTGGTATGTCAGAAGAAGCCGTGAGCGTTTCTGGGCGAAGGGCATGGAGCAGGATAAGATCAATGCGTACATGACACTTTACACCGCACTGGTAACGGTAGCGAAGGTAGCGGCTCCGATGATCCCGTTCATGACGGAAGATATTTATCAGAACCTGGTTCGCAATCTGGATAAAGAGGCACCGGAGAGCATCCATCTGTGTGACTTCCCGGTTGCAAACGAGGCGCACATCGACAAAGATCTCGAAGCGAAGATGGAAGAAGTCCTGAAAGTAGTTGTTCTGGGCCGTGCGGCAAGAAATACCGCTAACATCAAGAACCGTCAGCCGATCGGACGTATGTTTGTGAAAGCAGAGACCGCTCTGCCGGAGTTCTACCAGGAAATCATCCAGGATGAGCTGAATGTGAAGAAGGTAGAGTTCACGGATGATGTCCGCGCCTTCACTTCCTACAGCTTCAAGCCGCAGCTTCGTACCGTTGGACGCAAGTATGGCAAACACGTCAACGAAATCAAAGAGGTGTTAGCCGGACTTGACGGAAATAAGGCGATGGATACCTTAAATGAGACCGGGCTCCTGACCTTTGAGACCCAGGATGGCACGAAGGTAGAGCTGGCCAAAGAAGATCTCCTGATCGATATGGCACAGGTACCGGGCTTCGTATCTGAGGGTGACAATACCGTGACGGTTGTTCTGGATACCAACCTGACACCGGAGCTCATCGAAGAGGGCTTTGTCCGTGAGATCATCAGTAAGATTCAGACGATGCGTAAGGAAGCCGGTTTTGAGGTAATGAACCACATCAACGTATTCCAGGATGGAAATGCGAAGATTGCAGAAGTTTTAAAGAACCATACAGAAGAAATCAAGAAAGAGGTTCTGGCTGATAATATCCTGATTGGCACCATGGGCGGATACACAAAAGAGTGGGATATCAATGGCGAAAAAGGTATGTTTGGCGTGGAGAAGACGACAGACTGATGAACCCTGTGAAATAGATGGCTGTGCGCCTGATTCTGCGGAAGGCAGATGCCGGAGGAGGAATCAGGCGCAGGACAGAAATCATGAAAGTGTATACGAATAATTAGGAGGGCAGGATGCGCGAGATCAGCAAAGAAGAGTTTAAAAAGAGTATTATCGAAAATGTAAAGAACCAGTACCGCAGAACCATTGACGAGGCAACTCCGCAGCAGGTATTCCAGGCTGTGTCTTATGCAATCAAAGATGTGATTATCGATGACTGGATTGCCACACAGAAGCAGTTTGATGAAACAGGTGCGAAAAAGGTGTATTATCTTTCCATGGAATTTCTGATGGGACGTGCGCTTGGCAACAATATCATCAATCTGGGAGCGAAAAAGGCAGTGAAGGAAGCGCTGGATGAGCTGGGCTTTGACCTCAATGCGATTGAGGATCAGGAGCCGGATCCGGCGCTTGGAAACGGCGGCCTGGGACGTCTGGCAGCTTGTTTCCTGGATTCCCTGGCAACCCTTGGTTACCCGGCTTACGGCTGCGGCATCCGTTACCATTACGGTATGTTTAGGCAGAAAATCAAGGATGGCTATCAGGTGGAGGTGCCGGATGAGTGGCTGAAAAACGGTTATCCGTTCGAGCTTCGCCGTCCGGAATATGCGACCGAGGTTAAATTTGGCGGTTATGTCAAGACCGAGTGGGACGGTGAGCGCAACCATTTCGTACAGGAAGGCTATCAGTCCGTTCTGGCGGTTCCGTATGATATGCCGGTAGTCGGCTATGGCAACAATGTAGTTAACACGCTGCGTATCTGGGATGCACAGCCGATCGACACTTTCAGCCTTTCTGCATTCGACAAGGGCGATTATCAGAAAGCGGTTGAGCAGGAGAACCTGGCCAAGAACCTGGTTGAGGTTCTTTACCCGAACGATAATCACTATGCGGGTAAGGAGCTGCGTCTGAAACAGCAGTACTTCTTCATTTCTGCCAGCTTACAGGTCGCTTTGAAGAAATTTGAAGAGACAAACGATGATATTCATAAACTGCCGGAGAAGATCGTATTCCAGATGAATGATACGCATCCGACCGTGGCAGTGGCTGAGCTGATGCGCCTGCTCCTCGATGAGGAAGGCTTAAACTGGGATGAGGCGTGGGATATCACAACGAAATGCTGTGCGTACACGAACCACACCATCATGGCAGAGGCACTGGAAAAATGGCCGATCGAGCTGTTCTCCCGCCTGCTTCCGCGTGTATACCAGATCGTGGAGGAGATCAACCGCCGTTTCTTAATCGAGGTACAGAATCAGTACCCGAACAACTATGATAAAGTGAAAAAGATGGCAATCATCTTTGATGGACAGGTCAAGATGGCACATTTGGCAATTGTGGCCGGATTTTCCGTCAACGGTGTGGCGAAACTCCATACCGAGATTCTGGAAAAGCAGGAACTGAAAGATTTCTACGAGATGATGCCGGAGAAATTTAACAATAAGACCAATGGTATCACCCAGCGCCGTTTCCTGCTGCATGGCAATCCGCTTCTGGCAGACTGGATCACTGAGCAGATCGGCGACGAGTGGATCACGGATCTTCCGCATCTGGCCAAATTAAAAGTATACGTCGATGATCCGAAATTCCAGCAGGAATTTATGAACATCAAGTATCAGAATAAACTGCGCCTGGCAAAATACATCAAAGAGCACAACGGTATCGAGGTTGATCCGCGTTCCATCTTTGACGTACAGGTAAAACGTCTCCATGAGTACAAGAGACAGCTCTTAAATATTCTTCATGTGATGTATCTGTACAATCAGCTTAAAGATAATCCGAACCTGGATATGGTTCCGAGAACCTTTATCTTTGGCGCGAAAGCAGCAGCTGGTTACCAGATTGCGAAGAAGACCATCAAGCTGATCAATTCCGTAGCGGATGTGATCAACAATGATAAATCCATCAACGGAAAGCTGAAAGTGGTATTTATCGAAGATTACCGCGTATCTAACGCAGAGTGGATCTTTGCAGCAGCGGATGTCAGCGAGCAGATTTCCACTGCCAGCAAGGAGGCGTCCGGTACCGGCAACATGAAGTTCATGCTGAATGGTGCGCTGACACTGGGCACGATGGACGGCGCAAACGTGGAGATCGTCGAGGAAGTCGGCAAGGAGAACGCATTTATCTTCGGTCTGAGTGCGGAAGAGGTTATCAATTATGAGAACAACGGCGGTTACAACCCGGAGGAAATCTTCAACACCGATCAGGATATCCGCCGCGTGCTGATGCAGCTCATCAACGGCTACTATTCTCCGCAGGATCCGGAGCTGTTCCGCGACATTTACAATTCTCTGTTAAATACAAAGAACAGCGCCAAGGCAGATACGTACTTCATCCTGAAAGATTTCCGTTCCTATGCGGAGGCACAGAAGCGCGTCGAGGCGGCTTACCGCGACGAAGCGTGGTGGGCGAAAGCTGCCATGCTCAACACGGCAAGCGCTGGTAAATTCTCCTCTGACCGTACGATCGAGGAGTATGTGCGCGATATCTGGCATCTGGAGAAGATCCATGTGGATGATGATGCAGTAGAGGCACTGTAGAAGGAGGTAAAAAAACAGCGCCAGCCGCATTCACATTCCCATTGTTCGCTTGCTTTCACAACACGAGTTCGCCTGTGTCGGACAGAGTCCGCCCCATTCGGACACGTGTGTTCAAGATGCGTACAATCGGGAATGGGAAAGCGGCAGTCACTGTTTTTTTACTGCTAATAAATATGAGGGAGGACACACTATGAGAGGACACAGAAAAAGACCGGGGACACGGGGGTTTTCGGTTCCTCTTGTGGGGGCCGCCCTCTTTTTTATCATTTCGATGGTTCTGTTTGCTTCTTATAAAAACAGCGCCTATCAGCAGGCGAAAAAGGAGATACATTCTCTTTACACGGCAAACCGGGCGTTTGATCTGGATGCGGTGTATCAGGACGGGCTGACGGCGATCTATGCGAAGGAGTATGGGAAAACGGCGACCGAGGCCGGAACCGAGGCATTGGAGCAGACGGGACTTCCGTATGTGCTTCTGTTGTCGCAGTTTTCTGCGCCAGTAGAACGTGTGTATGTGACGGGACTTCAGCTGACGGAAACCGGGCGTGAGAAGAAGGCGCGGACGTATGAATACAGTGCATCGGTGCGTTTTTGTCTCGAAAAAGGTACGGAAGTGCTGGCTCCGGAAGAGACGATGGAGTTTCATGGAACCGTGGTGATGAAGAAAAAGGGATGGTTCCGCTGGCTGCTGGATGATGTGACGCTGGGGGAGTAAGCCTGTGATATTTTGGGAATGCCTGTCATAAAATAGGAAAGGCAGGAAAAAAGTAAAACAGGAGAACCTAGAATGAAAAAGAGAACTGCCGCCGTGCTGGCGGCTTTTTTGATCCCGTATATCGCGACACTGGCAGTGTCCGGGCGTGTGCAGGGGGCGGATGGAAGTGGAATCGGAGAAAATTCAGGCGGGCAGTCTGGATGGGGAAGTCAGGCGGCTGGTCGGCAGATCCTTCTGGATCGGGAGGATAATGGAAATGACAATGGAGCCGGGCATTCTATTCCGCTGGAAGAATATCTGATCGGTCTGACGGCGGTTCAAATTCCGGATGGGTATCCGAAAGAGGCAGTCAAGGCGCAGGCAATTCTGGCTCGGACGGCGCTGTACCGGGAGATGGACGGGGCAGATTCGATCGAGGAATCGGCGCTGGATATGGATTACCTGGAACCGGATCAGGTCGAGAGCCGGTTTGAGGCGGCTGGAATGCCGGAATATTACCAGACGATCTGTGAAGCTGTGCGGGAGAGCGCCGGGCAGGTGGCGATCTGGAATGGAGATTACATCGAGCCGCTGTTTCACGCGGTGAGTGCGGGGCGGACGCGCGAAGGAGATGAGGCGCATCCGTATCTGGCATCGGTCGCGGCAAAGGAGGATGAGAGCGCCGGCGGCTACCTGACGCGGCAGAGCATGACGCGGGAAGAACTGAAAAAACGGCTGGAAGAGGGGCTGAATGCATTGGGAGAACACCCGGATCTGGCAAATCTGGAGGTGGATCGGATTCTGGAGGAGATTCAGATCGTGAAACGGGACAGCGCCGGTTACGTGGAGTCTGTACAGGTCGGGGAAGAGACGTACAATGGGGACGCGGTGCGTTACGCGCTGGGGGCGCCGTCGCCTGCCTTTTCCCTGGAGGAAGATGGAGACGAAGTGCGCTGTATCACCTATGGGCGCGGGCATGGTTACGGGCTGTCGCAGTACGGGGCGGGAGTTCTGGCGGAGAATGGGAGCAGCGCGGAAGAAATTTTGAAGCATTATTATAAAAATATTCAAATCGTTTCTGAATAAAACGATTCACTTCGTCAAGACTAATACCGAGGTGATAAACGTGAAAAATAAAGTAAAACAGTTATTCAGGGACAAACTCGTTCTGGTAATGACAGTGCTTGGCCTGCTGACAATTGTAGCCGCAGCAGGAACCGTAAAAATTCGAAACGATCATACACAGGATGGAAGAAATCCGTATCTGGATGTGCCGCAGACGGAGGGGATTCTGGCAGAGGAGACGCCACAGAACCGTTTAGAAGAAAACGACGGACAGGCGGAGACACGGGCACAGGTAGCAGGCAGTTCGGATGCTTCGTATTCGGTCAATAACCGGGATGAAGCCGATCAGAAGCCGACGGCCGGGGAGAAGGAGAGCAGTCTGGGAGCTGGCGCAGCCACGGCGCGTACCCTTGCTTACAATGGAACCGACCGTTTGAGCTGGCCGGTGCAGGGCAATGTGATTCTCGATTACAGCATGGATTCGACGATCTATTTTCCGACGCTTGATCAGTACAAATGCAATCCGGCGCTGATTATCCAGGGAGATGTGAGCGATCCGGTCGCGGCACCGGCTGAGGCGCGGGTGACGGAAGTCGGCTCCAATGAGGAGATCGGCAACTATGTGGTGCTGGATCTGGGAAGCGGCTACACGGCGGTCTGCGGCCAGCTCAAGGATGTGCAGGTGGCGCAGAACCAGTATGTGGACAAGGATATGACGCTCGGATATGTGGCGGAGCCGACGAAATATTATTCGGTAGAGGGAAATAACGTGTATTTTGAACTGATGTACGATGGAAAACCAGTGGATGCACTGGACTATCTGGAATGATGGGCCGAAATGAGAAAAGCTGGAAAGATGGCCGCGGGCGGACGATGGTATGAAGGAATTCTGGGCGGACTGTTTTTGCTGGGGCTTGCAGGCTGGCTCTGGATGTGGCGGAGATTGGAAATGAAGGGATAAGTTTGTATTTTGTGACAGGCACGTTTGAAATAGAAAGGTGCTGTATGAAACATGAAGATAGGAAATTTGGTTGATTTGAAGCAAGGTGAGGCAGTTAATTGCCCCGCCTTGTTTTTCTGCCGATATTTGATATACTGTAGGTAGAGTGAGAATATGGCTGAATAATGGGAAAATAGAGAATTGATTTTTCAAAAATGGTGTAATGGATTTTGAATAACTGGCACACCGCATTCTCGTTACTTCAGTGATGAGTTAGGTGTGCCAATTTTTTTGACAGAATACAGAACAAGTGTTTGTTATATAGAAAAGCATATGCTATAATATAGACATGGAAGAAAATATGTTTAGTATCAAAGAAAATACACTTTCATGTGGTAGGGGATATGTATATTCTTTACAGTACCATCTTGTCTGGTGCACGAAATATCGAAAACAGGTTCTGAAAAATGGACTGGATTTAGAATGTAACAGGAGTTGTGGGAAGGACATTTGTGGAACCCGTCCTATTGTGCGGTTACTGTAAGTGACCGAAGTCGGGAACAGGTAATGGCCTATATAGAGGGGCAAAAAGAACCGAAAAAAAGAAAGTAAAGGTGCATTATGCGGATTGTATCTAGTTATGGCGTAGAAATTAAAAAACAGAATATACCAATCCGCCATACGCTGGATATTTTCCGCCAGGCGGTTTCCTATCTGATTCAGGCGTATGCGGAAATCTGGGATGAACTTTCTGTGATTGGAAATGTACAAAAACGATTTAATGAGGCGGAACATCTGGTGCATGAAACGAAAAAGAACCATG
>JBNMLY010000055.1:0-13179 GCA_050875065.1 Otoolea sp.
CGCCGTAGATATCGCCCTTTTCGATTTCGAAGGACACATCCTTCAGTGCTTCAAATGCTCCGTCTTTCGTCTGAAATGTTTTGCTTAAATGTTCAAATCGAATCATTTCTGGTCTCCTTTAACTTCGTTTATCTGGGAAAGCATATTTTTAAGGGATAATCCTGAAAAAGTGCTTTTGTATGTGCCATTTTTATACGAAAGATATATTTGAATGCAATGTAAAAATTTGATTTTGCACATTAAAATATAAATGGGTATAAAAAAGGAGGTCTGGTTGTCCAGACCTCCTAAAATGGATTATATCTATCACTTTTCAGTGAAAGTAAGATGAGAAAAACCTCATGAAGATATCATCCAGTTATCTGTCTGCACAACAAAAGGAAGAGTGTCACAGCAACAACAGCACATACACTCCATACAACAACACATAGCAGACATAACTGAATAAGATGTTCTCATGATGGTTTCCTCCTTTCCTTAAAATTCATAAACGATTATAAAAACGTATTTCCTACTTGTTTTGTGGGTTTCAAATGATGGTTCTTATTATAGCTCGGAAATAAGATTTGTCAACTGTTTTTTTGAGAAAAAATTAAAAATAAAAAAACAAATAAAAAAATTACGGGAAGAAGAGTTCTCATTTCTTGTACAATAGGTGGAAGAGTGATAAAATGATAGAAAAATACCGACACTTTTTTGCGGGGATTTATACCAGGAAGTGTTCTGCTTTTAGAAGGTGTTCGAAAGGAATTTTGAAGGCAGAGAGGTATATGAATGGAAAGGAGAACCGATTATGACTGAAGCAACAAGAACTTATATGACGGAGAAGGTAAAAGAACTGATGGCGGCTTCTTCCTGCTGTGCAGAGGCGAAGGCAGCCTGCGAGAGCTGGCTGGCGGCGGCTGGTACTGAGAAAGAGGCGGAGGAGACGAAAAAGCTGATCGCGGAGCTGGAAGAAGATATTATTCCGGTGGATGGCCTGATTGCGTTTGCCGGTTCGGAAGCGGGCGTGCAGGTGTTTGGGAAAGAGATGGCGGCGAAGCTTGAGGCCCACGGCAAGGAATTGAAGGCGCAGGGCGCGAAGTATTGCGATTGTCCGGCTTGTAGTGCGGTGGCGGCGATTTTGGAAAAAAAGGGTGAGCTGTAAAGCTCACCCAATACCGCCCAGTGCAATACCGAGTATCAGCACCAGTACACACACCGGAATATAGATATACCGGCACACCGGTACAAACCACTTGGTAAATTTCTTTTCGCGGCCTTTATTGACCTGCAGTTCTACATATTCTTTTCCAAATACCCAGAAAAACATGATTCCTGCGAGCCCGGCTCCGAGGGGGCAGATATAGATGGAGAGAACGTCCATCCAGTCGGAGACGATGCCCTGGATTAACAGGGAGATGATGGCTCCGATCACGCCGATGACGGCGCAGGCAGGAACGCGTCCGAGGTGAAGTTTTTCCTGGACGGTGGCGATCGGCGCTTCGTAGAGGTTGAGCAGGGAGGTCATCCCGGCGAAGAGGACGGCTACGAAGAAGATGACCGCGATCAGCGTGCCGCCCGGCATCGAGCGGATGAGGTTCGGCAGATAGATGAAGAGAAGTCCCGGACCACCCTGGTTAAGGGTAGCGCCGGTGGTTGCCATCGCTGGGATGATGACGAGGGCGGCGAGGATCGCGGCGATCGTATCAAACAGGGCCACGCGCGCGGCGGAAGCCGGGATATTTTCCTCATCGGAGAGGTAGGAGCCGTAAATCAGAGTTCCGTTTCCGGCGACGGACAGGGAGAAAAATGCCTGTCCCAATGCGAAAATCCAGGTTTTCGGGTCTGCCAGGATCGCTGGCTCGATGCGGAAAATGTAGCGGTAACCCTGCATTGCGCCTGGCTGGAATGCGACATAGATGCCTAAAAATACAAAAAGGATGAAGAAGACCGGCATCATCAGCTTGTTGGCGTTCTCGATTCCGCTTCCGACGCCGAACATCAGGATCAGGATGCAGAAAAAGAGGGCGGCAAGCTGCCAGCCATTGTTGCCGAAGGAGGAAGCCATTGAGCCGAAGGCAGAGGCGAATCCGTCCGCATCCGCTGGGGCAAGCGTGGCACCGGTAAAGGTTCCGATGGCATACTTTAAGATCCAGCCCATGACAACGGTGTAGCCGATCGCCATCGCGAGGGAACCGGCTGCCGGGATAAGGCCGAGCGCTTCGCCGAGCTTGCGTTTCCCGCGCGTCTCACAGGCGGCGCCGAACGCGTCGATCGGGCCGGAGCGGGTGCCGCGTCCCAGACACATTTCCCCGATGACGCCGGTGGAGCCGATCAGGGCGACGAAGATAAAGTACGGGATCAAGAATGAACCGCCGCCGTACAGGGAGACGCGGGTGGGAAACATCCAGAGATTCCCCATACCGACCGCCGAGCCGATACAGGCGAGGATGAAGCCCCACTTACTGTTGAAAGATTCTCTTTTTTTCATAAAATTGCAACTCCTCAAACATTATATAAAATATAGGCCCGAAGAAACAGGGGTAAGTCTTTGTATTATACCAGAAAAATCAGCTTTATTTCAAGGGGCGGTGAAATGTGTCTCTTTTGTGGCTGTTTGTGTGCTAATATCATAAAAATAAAAATGTACCCTGATGCCTTATTATCCAAAAGAGAATAGGGCGGGCAGAAAAAGGAGAATGATTGAACATGAGAAAAGTAATTTGGAAGAACGGCAAAGCGATGGCGGTATTATGCGGTATGGCAGCTGCTGCAATGATGATGAGTGGATGTGGAAACGGACAGAAAGAGGTGGAAACGTCAGGTTCAGCAGAAGAAAGTGCTTCATCTTTAGCGATTGGCAGCGAGAGTACAGAGGCAGAGACGGAAGAAAATACCGAAGAAAATACTGAAGAAAGTACTGAAGAAAGTAGTGAAGAAAGTACCGAAGAAAGCACCGAAGAAAGCACCGATGAAACTCAGGAGGAATCGACGGAGGCTTCGGAAGAAGAGAAAGTGCATAGCATGGCGGCAAAGGGAGAAGCGAAAGCAGTGGCATTGGCTCCGGCTTATGAGAAGATTGTAGAGGAATACCGCACAATGATTCGGGAAAAATGGGATATGGATAAGGTATTTAGTACGGATCTTTGCTCAATGATACCGAATTTTTATGATATGGGGGCTGAAAAGGAAGTAGGATATACGCTTCTTGATCTGGACGGGGATGGAAAGAAAGAACTTCTGATCGGGGAGACCGATACGAAACTGCCGGCTAACCGGATCATTTTTGATGCATATACCTTGAAGAACAACCAGGCTGCCCAGATCTTTTCAAGCCAGGAGCGGAATCTTTACTATCTGATTCAGGATGAGGCGGGTGCAATCCTGATTGCCAATGAGGGTTCTAATAGCGCAGCTAATAGCGGCTGGCATTATTATACGGTAAATGGAGACAAGATGAATGTTGTGCAGGCTGTGATCTATGATGCGTTTGCAGATGAGAAGAATCCGTGGTTTATAGCAAATGATAATGACTGGGATACTTCCAACGATACGCCAACGGATGAGAGTCACGCACAGAGCATCATTGATTCTTATACAAAGAGCTATGCAAAACTTGACTGGACGCCGATTATGGAATAAGAGACGGAACTGTCCTGAACCGGATAGTTTTACTAGGAAGAAAGGGAATGATTTATCGTGAGAAAAAGATATATGATATTTGCATTGTCTGTGGCAGCAGCGGTGTCGATGACAGCCTGCGCCAAAAAGCAGGCCGTGCAGGAGACGGAGGCGGCAGCAAACGTTTCTTCGGAAGCGGAGACAGAAGATGCTTCTGAGACAGAAGCGGAGACAGAGACAGAAGAATCGGTTTTAAAACTGGAGATAAACACACCGGTTGAGATTGAAGGAAAAGAATTTACTTTAAACGTATCTGAACCGGATCCGGACAATGCAGATGTGGTGCAGGTGACAGCTGAGTATGGAGAAAATACGCTGGATTTGGATGAGTGGCTCTCTGTCAGTGGAATTTACCAGTTAAAAACAGACAGTGGGAATTATGTGCTGGTGGAGACCTATAGATACAGTGATGTATCAACTCTGCTACTGGTGCGTCTGGAAAATGGCACGCTGACCCTGGCGGATAAGATGGAAGGAAATCTGGATGGAGTACCGGTGTCTGCATCGGAGGGATTTTCGATTGGGACAAGACTGGATGTACTGGGAACTTACAGCGGAGTTCGGACATACTGGCTTCAGGATGGAAAACTCGAAGCGGATGCCAGTATGTATGAGATCAAAAATCCAGTCGGGGATTATACAATCACCTTGACGGTAGAGAAAGAAGTCAGCTGCCGCCTGGATGGAGGAAATACGACCTTGAAACCGGGTACAAAGATTCTTCCGAAAGCATATTCGGAGGATGGTACCTTTTACTTTGAACTGGAAGATGGTACACCAGGAAATCTGGTTGTCGATCTGAATGCGGATGGAACCTATGTCGGAACGATCGGCGGTGTGAGTGAGTATGACCTGTTTTCCGATCTCCCGTATGCGGGATAGTGTGGTAAACACACTTGCTTTTCTCCTTGATTTATAGGGTAGAAAGATGGTATTCTATAGAGGCAGACGGATGCACTTTGGGAGGGGCACGGCTGTAGAGCAGATTCGAAAAGGAGAAGGTAGCGCAATGAAAAATGGAAACAGGATTCCGGAATCCTTTCAAACGGAGGCGGAATATAGGCAGTGGATGGAAAGCTGTCAGCAGGAGGCACGTGAGACGACGATTGAGGGGTTTAAGCAGAACCGCAAATCCAGCGGCATGACGCAGACGGAGCTCGGCAAAAAAGCAGGGATTTCCCAGCCAAATATCACGCGCTTTGAGAGCGGCAGCTACAATCCGTCGCTGGACTTTATGGTAAAGATTGCGGCGGCGATGGGAAAGAAAATCAAGGTTACATTAGAAGACGCATAAAGAATATGTGTAAATACACATGGACTCAGCCAGATAAAACAGGGGAGACAGTGACACGCAGGTGTATCTGTCTCCCTTGTTTTATCCGTTCAGCCTTTTTCGCTGCCGGTTATTCCTGAATGGCTGCGAAAGGACGAGTTGTGTACGCCTGTGGCAAAATGAGTGCCCTATGCGTAAAGAACTGCCAAAAGAATTGCAGTCAGCAAAAGAACAGTCGTGCCGAGCAGAACGCCTCCAAAAAGAAGGGCGGTGCGGCGCTCTTTCTTATCAGCTGTGTGGAATCCGGTAATGAGCTGACGGCTTCCGAACACGATGCCGACAACCGGCAGAACGCAGATGGTCAGGAAATTGCTGACAGCGTCCCAGGAAAAGCTCCAGACGGCGGCCCAGAACAAAAGAAACAGTCCTGCGGCAAGAATCAGAGAATTCGCCTCCTCTGGGTTGATAGGTGTACGTTTTCTGGTTGGAAATAAATTGACTGTAATTTTTTTCATGTAGCTCACCTCCTGACTTTATAATAGCAGAAGAAGATACATATTTCCAACTGTTAAAAATGGAAAAAGATACAGTAAAAATACTGTATCTCATGAAGAAATTCTGATTAATGATTGCATTTCAGCGACGACTCGATAAAGCGTGAAATCATGCTCCACTCATAACTCTGCTCCAGCCATGCAAACTTGATCGGGTAGCGCGCTTCGTCTCCGAGGGTAAAGACATGGAGTGTGTCGAGCTGTTCCTTGCTGAGAATGGAAAAAGCAAGGTTTTTGGGGCTGATGCAGGCGCCTTTTCCCATCGCGCAGAGGGCAAGCAGGGTGGCGATATTGTCGGAGCAGGCGTGGACGGAGGGAACAAAGTTGTCCGTCGCGAGGATATTCCGCCCGATGCGTCCGACCAGATCGTGCTCGCGGTTTAAAAGAAATGGACACGGCGCCAAAAGGGAGTAGCGGTGATGCCGGCTGATCTCCTGGATAATGGTTTCGGTCTGTTTGCCGTAAATTTGCTGCAGCAGGGCAGTGGAGACGATGAGAACCATCTCTTCCTCATAGAAATCCCGCAGGATAATGCCGGGAATGCGATCAGAAAAATTGGCGATCGCCAGATCGATCGTGCCATCCAGCAGGTATTTCTGCAGCACATCGTTGGAAGATTCGACGAGTTCTACATCTACGCCGGGGTATTCTGTTTGAAAGGCGGCGATCAACTCCGGCATGATGGCGTGTCCGCGTGTAAATGCGATGCCGATCCGCAGGTTTCCCGTCTGGTTATTTAAAATATCGCCAAATTCGTGAAGCATACAGTCATACTTCGTATTAAATTCCGTCGCATAGCGCAGGAATACTTCCCCCGCGTAGGTAAGTTCCAGAGGGATGTGCCGGATCAGAAGCGGACATCCAAGCTCCCGCTCGAGTCCGGCGATGTGGGCGCTTAAGGTCTGCTGGGTAATATGCAGCGCATCGGCTGCTTTCGTAAAGCTGCGGTTTTTCGCAACCGCAGCGAAATATTCCATGGATTGAAAATTCATAGTAAAATCATTCCCCTTTTCAAAAAAACGTTCATTGTAGGAATTTGTGCATTGGTCATGTTTTTATAAATTTAGAAAGAATGGACTTTATCCAGCTTTCAAAAGGAAGCGCTTGATTATAAAAGCGGCCCTTCTAACTCAAACACTGTCCGTTGCAGCTGAGCGATCAACAGGCTGGCAGCCGGGGATGCTTTCGTGGCAGAGGGCATACGGACACCGAGCACACGTTCCATTGGCGGATTGAGCGGCAGCAGGGAGACTGCTGAAATATCGCGGACAACCAGCTCTGGCAGGATGCAGACTCCCAGGTTGTGTCTCACCATCGCGAGCATGGAGTAGGTATTCTGTGAGGTAAAAGCTGGTTTTGGCGGCACGATTCCGAGTTGTTGAAACTGGCGCAGCAGGTCGGATTCGCCTTTTTCTTCTATATAAGAAACTTTGGAGAGATTCTTTAAGTCGAAGCGCTCATACGATGCATAGGGGGAATCTTTCGCACAGACGGCCAGGTAAGGCTCTTTCTTTAAGGGAATCCAGTCCATCTTTCCGTCCGGGTGAGGTCCGACAATGCCGAAATCGATCGAGCCGTTTTCCAGCCATCCATCAATTTCCTGCGAACAGCCCTCTAACACTTCTACGGTCATATCCGGGTAATCGGAGAAAAATTTTTTCAGGGCGGGGGGCAGCCACTGGACAGAAGCGCTTAAATAAGCGCCGATTCGGATGTGCCCGGTCTGGACGCCGCGGATGGAGGCGGCAGTCTGGTCAAAATACTCCGCCGCCGCCAGCGTGCGCCGGATGGGTGAAAGCAAAGCCTCGCCGTTCCGGGTCAGTGCCAGTCCCCTCTGGGAACGGGAAAACAGGGAAAATCCGAGTTCTGTTTCAATATTCCGCAATATATGGCTTGCTGCTGACTGTGTGTAACCATTTTTCTGGGCAGCACGCGTCAGATTGTTTTCTTCTGCAATAGCTAAAAAAAGCCGCATTTCTTTGAGATCCAAAAAATAGTTCCTCCCTATTTCGAATGTAATAAGCGCCCTGCCTGGTTCATAAAATGTACAGAGCTGACAGAGATACCAAAGGGGGATGAAAAAAATTGTGCGAATTGCTTAGAAAGCAGCAGTAATTCAAGCGAACGATCCGGACGTATCACACGCTCCTGGATGGCCTTTTCTATCCGCTGAGTGGTTCTGCCAAGTGTTCTTAGTATATCATATTCATGAAAGAAATGGGAGAAAAAGCGAGAAATAAGTTCATGATGCTAAATGCAATACGATAATTTCACTAAAATGAAATATACAAAAAGCCTAAAAATAAACAAATGGTAAACAAAATTCATAATACTACAAAAGAAAATGGACAAAATTCTGAACTGGAGTCTAAAGGAAAGTGGCGCAGTTGTAGACAAAACAACATGATTCTTTGTGCATTTGTTCCAATTGACTCTGGAAAAAATGCAATTTACTTCATGAAAAATACAGATGGATTCATGAATTTAAGCTGAATCATGAAAATTTTACATACTAAATTGAAATAATTTTGTTGAACAAATTTCACTTTAGTGATATAATTTTTTCAAAAGCAAGAAGTTTTTTGAGCGAATTGAAAAACTTGCTTGGCCAGCGCGCGGCACTACATCAAATAAAGGGGGAACTTTATATGGAAGCAATTAACAACATCGTCAATATGTTGAACGGGCCCATCTGGGGTGTTGGAATGTTAGTTCTGATTGTTGGTAGTGGTTTATACTTCACAATCCGTCTTGGCTTTTTCCAGTTTGTCCGTTTTAAAGACATGTGGAGCCGAATCATTGACAAGTCCGATTCTGAATCCGGTATTTCCTCATTCGCATCCTTCTGTACGACCATGGCGATGCGTGTTGGTACCGGTAACGTAGCCGGTGTAGCCGTAGCTCTTTACATGGGCGGTCCTGGCGCACTCTTCTGGATGATCATCGCTGGTATGACAAACTCCGCAGTTTGCTTTACTGAGTGTACCTTATCCGTACTTTATAAGACACGTATCGACGGTCAGTACCGTGGCGGCGGCGCTTACTGTGCAGAGAGAGGCCTTGGCTGGAAAGGATACGGCGCATTCTACGCAGCATTCTTCGGACTGGGCGTTGTATTATTCATGCCGGCAGCAGCTACCTACACGATCTGCGATGGTTTCAAAAACGCTTTAGGTATTCCGATGTGGGTATCCGCACTCGTTATCGCACTCGTTATGGCAATCGTTGTCATGGGTGGTGTTAAACGAATCAGTTCCGTAGCATCGATGCTGGTTCCGCCGATGGTAGGCGTTTACCTGATTGCTACCGTTGTTATCTTAATTGCAAACGCAGGTCAGATTCCGAGCGTCATCGCTCAGGTTGTATCCTGTGCATTTGGTTCTAAAGAAGCGTTCCTGGGCGGCGGTATTGGTATCGCGATCCAGCAGGGTGTTAAACGAGGCACTTTCTCATCTGCATCTGGTATGGGTGAGTCCATGCCGACTTCCGCAGCAGCAGAGACCAGCCACCCGGTTAAACAGGGTCTGGCCAATGCAGCCGGTGTTTGGCTTGATACCGTTATCGTTTGTACCGCGTCTGGTCTGATGATGCTCTTAAGCGGATGCTACAATACACAGTTTGGTTACATCGGTGGTACCGGTGCGATGCATGACCAGATGGCTCAGTTAGCAGCCGATGGAACTTATGGTGTTATCTTCGTTCAGAATGCCTGCAGTACTGTTATGGGAAGCATTGCTCCTCTGTTCATCGCAGTTATGCTGGCTCTGTTCTCCTTTACCTGCTTAATCAGCTACTACTATGAAGGCGAGACTTCCGTTCTTTACCTGTTCCAGGGCGAAGACAAAGCAGCTACCCGTAAGGTAGTTATCAGAACCATGCAGGTTGTTATGCCTATCCTTATCTTCATCTGGGGCAACATCGACTCCGGTCTGGCTTGGAACCTTTCCGACCTGGCACTTGGTGGATCTACCTGGATCAACATGGTAATTGTACTGATTCTGTCTCCGAAGGCATTTGCACTGTACAAAGACTATGTAGAGCAGATGAAAGCAAAGAAAGACCCGTACTACAACCCGGATAAGCTTTGCTGGAAGGGCGTAGACGTTGAGATGTGGAAAGACATCAACAAAAAACGTATCGCAGAAGATAAATAATCCGATGTGAAATGTTACATACTACTATTAGATATAAGAGCTCAACTCCTAGAGTCTAATATAGAAGCAGTCCCTGTCGTATGGCAGGGGCTGTTTTTTGCTGGTATATAGATAATCTCTATGACGGAAACTGTAATTTTTTGTAATTTGTCATTGACGATCTAGCCGCTGCGCGATACAATCAACCGCGAAAGGCGGTAATACTATGGTACAGAAAGTAATTCGGGATCGCCTGGATGCGATTCTTCATTGGAATATATCTCTGGTCGGTGGATTTCTCGGCGGCTATGCAATTCTTCTTCATGCCGGAAACTTTGGTTCCGCCCAGACGGGCAACCTGATGGAAATGGGAGCGGAACTGGTGTCGATGGAATGGTTCAATGTATGCCTGCGTTTGATTGCGCTGGTACTGTTTGGCCTGGGCGTTGCATCGGCGTATTTGCTTGCCAATTTTACAAAAATCAATATGCGGAAACTGGCGATCTGGGTAGATGCGGTGGCGCTGGCGCTGGCGTCGGCGCTGCCACTTAAACCGGCGCTGGTCGGAATTTATCCGATCTTCTTTGCATCTGCATTTCAGTGGGGGGTCTACTCTGGGGCCGATGGTTTTAACAGTGCGACGATCTTTATGACCAATAACTTCAAACAGTCAGTACTTGGCTGGCTGCAGTATGGTCTGACGAAAGATAAAGAGTTTAAGCGAAAAGCGGTTCTCTATACCTATACGGTAATAAGCTTCTTTTTAGGTGTGGTGATCGGAGCGTGGGCGGTTGGCCAGTTTGGTGTCTACAGTGCTTATGTGGGCTTCTTGCCGTTAGCAGCTGCGAGGATCTTTATTGCGGTTGGTACCGCTCCGGTTGAGAGTGAGACCCCGGAGGAGACGGCACTGGAAGCAGCCGAGGAGATGGAAGAAGCAGAGAAGCTGGAAAAGGAGCAGAAGCTGTAAGTGCTCTGCGCTCTGTAAAATGTAGGAAATAGTGTGAAAGAAAGCAGGCAGTTAAGAACGGCAAAAGTGGAGCAGCGAGCAGTTTGCTTTAGTGCGGGTGATGTTGCAGGAATTTTCCGAGTATTCCTACGCCCTGATACAGCGCCGCAGACATCATACATAAAAGAATAATACTCATCACAACCATATCCATCTGGAATACCTGTGAGCCATAGATAATCAGATATCCGAGTCCCTGCTTGGCGGCGAGAAATTCACCGATGATGACGCCGACCAGGCAGAGACCGATGTTGACTTTCATGTTGGCGAGAATCAGCGGGATCGAGCCCGGCAGCAGGACTTTGGTTAAAATATGAATCCGGTTTCCTCCAAGGGACCGGATTAATTTGATCTGGTCGGGATCGATCGAGGAAAATCCGTTATGAAGCGTCAGTATCGAGCCAAAGACGGCGACCGAGATGGAGGCAACGATGATCGTGCGGACGTTGCTGCCCAGCCAGACGATAAGAATTGGGGCAAGCGCGGATTTAGGCAGGCTGTTCAGCATGACCAGATACGGCTCCAGAATTTCGGAGAGACTCCGGCTCGACCAGAGGAGAACTGCACCGAGCAGGCCGAACAGGACGACCAGCGAGAAACTGATCAGTGTTTCGTAGAGTGTCACGCCGGTATGGACGAGGATACTTTTGTCCTGCATCATCCGTAGGAAACAGTGCACCGTGCGGGAGGGGGAGCTGAAAATAAACGCGTCGATGAGTCCCAGTCGGGCGCTCATTTCCCAGCATACTAAAAAGAAAACGAATAAAAAAAACCGGCAGAAGAGAACCAGACGGCGTCTTTGGAGCTGACGGCGGAGATAGGCTTTCTGGGCGGGGGATTTAAGGGGGTTTTGAGGGCTTTTCAACTGGATATTTTGAAAATGGTGCTTGGCGAGGAGCCGTGTTTGGAACTGTTTTAAATGTTTCATCTCTTTTTGTCACCTCCATTTACTTGCAGCGTTTTCCAGATTTCATTGAAATAAAGAGAAAAAGCCGGATCATTCCGGCGTTCCAGCGGCCGTTTGACGGACGGCGGAAAGGTAACCGGCAGGATGCGGCATATGGTTCCGGGGCGTTTGGTCAGAATCAGGATGCGGTCGGCGGCGCTCACGGCTTCGGAGAGGTCGTGGGTGATCAGGATCGCTGTTTTGTGGCTTTCGCGGATGATGGTGCTGATGTCGTCGCAGACTGTCAGGCGTGTCTGATAATCGAGCGCCGAAAATGGCTCGTCGAGAAGCAGAAGTTCCGGTTCCAATGCAAGCGTTCGGATCAGGGCGGCGCGCTGGCGCATTCCACCGGATAGCTCAGAGGGGCGGGAATGCTCAAATTGTTCCAGACCGTAGATTTTTAAAAGATGGTGGAGGCGTCCGGCTGCGGCGGTATCCATTTTTTTCTGGATTTCCAGCCCCAGAGAGGCATTTTGGACGATCGTCCGCCACTCGAACAGCTGGTCGCTCTGCAGCATATATCCGATGCGGCACTGGCTTTTGGAAAGTGGAACCCCGTTTATATGGATGGAACCTTCCTCCGGCGGCAGAAGTCCGCTGATTAGGGAGAGCAGGGTGGATTTTCCACAGCCGGATGGTCCGACGATGGCGATAAATTCGCCGGTTTCTACCTGAAATGATATATCAGAAAGGGCTTTCGTCTCCCCGGACATCGTGTGATAGGAGTAGGAAAGCCCGGAAACTTCCAGAATGGGTGGCATAAAAGAATACCTGGGTAACTGTGAATGGATGGGACAGTTACGCTCCTTGAATCATTCTTACTTTAAAATATGCAGGAATGAAAAGCCGGGTGCTACTGTTCACAGGCAGGCACGTTTGAAACTGAAAATGCCGCAAGATAATGTGGTGGCAGCGGATTTTATGGAGATCCCGATCGCCTTGGTTGACCCATGTAGAAAAGAAATGGTATAATAGGAGCACTTAACGAGGTATTTTCGAGTTTAGTGCGAGTCATACCTAAATCCTTAATGAAGCAGAGCCAGAGGCGATAGCTGAATTTAGTATTTATGGTATAATGAAAAAAATAACCGTGGAGAAGAGGACAGTTACAGACAGAAACAGGGGGCATTTATGATACGCAAATACACAGCAGCACTGATGCAGATGGACACACAGAACGATAAAGAAAAGAATCTGGAGACGGCCTGCGCCTGGATTGACGAGGCGGCGGATAGGGGCGCGAAGCTCATCTGTTTCCCGGAGGTGATGAACCTGATCGGGAAAAATGTAGGGGAGGGCGGCGGACGCGAGGAAATACCTGGGTATACGACCGAGCGTCTCTGCGCGAAGGCGAAGGAACACGGTGTCTACATCCACGGAGGAAGTATCACACAGGCGCTTCCGGGCGAGAAGCGATCGGCCAATACGAGTGTGCTGATTTCGCCGGAGGGAAAGATTTTGGCGTCCTACAGTAAACTGCATATGTTTGATATCACGCTGGCGGACGGAACGCCGTACCGGGAGTCGGATCGGGTCAAACCAGGCGATTCGATTGTGACGGTGGAGACGGAACTGGGCGTCTTTGGTATGTCGATCTGCTATGA
>JBNMLY010000056.1:0-12938 GCA_050875065.1 Otoolea sp.
ATTGCACAGGGGGAGTATTTGAGGCTTTTGCATGCTTCTTCCCGCGAGAGAAAAGAGATTTTTTCCCGTATTTTCCACACGGGAATTTATGGAAGGATTCAGCAGAAGCTGCGGGAGGCGGATAAGAAACTGTATGTCAAATTGCAAGATAACGAGATTCAATGTGAAGAAGCGATTCGGCAGGTGGTAGTTGTGGAAGAAAGTGATTTGGAAACACAGGATAGAGGGGGGAACAATACAGAGGTCTGGAAGGAGCTGCGGGAAAGCTGGCAAAACTGTGAGGCAGAGCTGCTGGATTTTATCAAAAAAATGTTGGAATCCAGCCGAATTCAGGAAAAAGAGGCGAGGAATCAGGAAGAGACATTGATACAGACAGTATCTGCAGGGCGGCAGAGGCTGGAGCAGATCAAACAGCAGAATGCCCGTATCCAGGAGGCAGAGGAGGCCGGTCAGAGGTGCAAGTACCTGGAGACGCAGGCGGATAGGTGGAAGAAAGAAGCAGAGCGTCTGCGATTACATGAACTTGCACGGCCACTTGCTAATCAGGAAGAAGAACTGCGTCTGGCAGAAAGGGAGTTAGAGACAGAGAGGAAGCGCCAATCGCGTTTGTGGGGACAGCGTCAGGCGTTTACTGATCAGATGCAGCAGATGGAGCAGAGATACCAGGAGGCGCAGGCGTGCTGCGAGAGTCGTCTCCCAGGGCTGGAGACGGCGATTCATCGGATGCAGGAGGCTCTGCCTCTTTATACAAAACGGGAGATGTTGCAGCAGGAATATTGCCAGTGGGAACGCCAAAGAAAAAAGGCGGATCGGCAGTTAAAAGCGACAGAAAGCGCGCAGGAGCAGTGCCGTGCGCAGGAGGAGCTGCTTCGGAAGCAGGAAAGTGAGGTGCTGACAGCACGGATTTCTCTGGCGGAGTGCAGGGGAAGGCGGGAACAGGAGGAAAACCGCCGGTTGCTTTTGAGTGAGTTGGAACAGGAATTTCAAAAAGAAAGCGAGCGGAAAGATACCCTGCAAAGATGTCAATCTGTCTTGAGAGAACGGGTAGCGGCCTATCAGAAAGCGGAACAGGCGTATCAGCAGCTTTCCCGCCGCTTTCTGGCGATGCAGGCAGGAATTCTGGCCGAAAAGCTGGAAGAGGGGAAACCTTGCCCGGTCTGTGGCTCTGTGACGCATCCGAATCCTTGCCGGATGGGGGAAAAACCGATCCGTGAGGGACAGGTAGAGAGCGCGAAGAGGGCGCGGGAGGCAGCTGATCAGATGCAGCAGGAGACGGCTGCACAGTGCCAGGAAATACGGGTTTTGCTGGAAAGTGGAAAAAGGCAGCAGGCGGAAATCTGGAAAAAACTTTGCGCGGGAACAGAGGAGAGTGATTCGGCGGATGAAGCAGAGTATAGGCGTTTGGAGGAGTTTTTTGGAGAGAGCGGACGCTTACAGCGGGAAATTTCCCAGTCAGAGGAACGAATTCAAGAGTTGAAAAGGAGGGAGCGTATATATGCCGCGCAGATAGACGGGGAAGAGACGCTTGACCGGAAAAAAAGGGAGAACCAGAAAGAACAAATGGAACTGGAAAAACGTCTGGAAGAGCAGCGGGAGGAACTCAAACAGGCAGAGCTTGAGGCGCGGACGCGGAAGGAAAAGCTGGAGGAAATGAGCCAGCGCTTGGAGTGGGAGAATCTGGACGCCCTGCAAGCGGAGCTGCAGGCGTGCAAGGCGGAACAGGAGACACTTTCGCAGACAGTGTTGGAAGCTGGAAAGAAAGTACAGGAAAGACGGGAAAAATGTAAAGAGATGGAGGGAACGCTGGCATCCGTGAAAGAGCATCTGTCGCGTCAGGAATCTCAGTGCCGGAGCCGGAAAAGCGCTTTTGAAGCAGAGCTGCAGGAACGTAAGTTTGCTGATGCAGAGGCGTATCATTCGGCGCTGCTTTTAGAAGAGGAAGCGAGGGCACTCCGGGAAGGACTGGAGGCGTACCGGGAAGAGGTGGCCAGGGCGCATGCGGTAGCGGAACAGTTGAGAAAAAACGTGGAGGGACTGCATCAGGAGCCGGAAGAGCCGATTTGGCAGGAAATCGGAAAGTGGGAGGAGGAGAAAAAGCGGTGGTCGGAAATCCACAGGGAGAGTGTGTCGGTGCGGACGCACAATGAAAGTGCCTGCGCGTCGCTTACGCAGTATTTACGGGAGCGGGAGCAGCTTGTGCGGGAAAAACAGCAGATCAGTGAGCTATATCAGACAGCAGATGGTAAGATGAGCGGCAGCGCACGGATTGATTTTCAGACGTATATGCAGCGGCGCTATTTCCGACAGATGGTTCAGGCAGCTAACCGACGTCTGCGACGGATGACAAGAGGGGCGTTTGAGCTTCAGTGCCGGGAACTGGAGGAGCTGGGAAAACAGGGGGAAGTGGGGCTGGATCTGGATGTTTACAGTTTTGTGACGGATCGGGTCCGGGATGTAAAAACCTTGTCCGGAGGCGAATCTTTCATGGCGGCGCTGGCAATGGCGCTCGGCATGGCGGATATTATACAAAATGCGGCGGGCAGTGTGAAAGTGGATGCCATGTTCATCGACGAAGGATTTGGTTCACTGGATGAAGAATCCAGAATCCGGTCGGTACAGATATTGAAAGAGCTGTCCGGTGGGAAACGTCTGGTTGGAATTATTTCCCACGTGTCAGAGCTGAAAGAGGAGATTGGGCGGAAGTTGGTGGTAGAGAAAGAAAATGATGGAAGCCGGGCGCACTGGGAAATAGAGGACTAGGAAAAGAAAATAATCAAATCTGCAAAAGAAAAGAGGCAATTTATATATGACGGTTGTGATTCTATGGGGAGTAGCTGTGTCACTTTTATTCCTGCTTTATTGTAGTATGCTTCCGGAGACGGGGCGGAAAGTACGGATGTGGACATTTGAAAAACAGTATATTGCTCACCGGGGATTTCATAATAATCGGACAGAATATCCGGAGAATTCGATACCGGCCTTTAAGCGGGCGATTGAGATGGGATATGGGATTGAATTGGACGTACAGCTTACGAAAGACGGGATTCCAGTGGTGTTTCATGACTGGGATTTAGAGCGGGCAGCCGGGATTGCCAGAAAGGTTCGGGACTGTACTTGGAGCGAATTAAAAGAATATCATTTGTTTGGGTCTTCGCAGACGATTCCGGATTTAAAGGAAGTACTCGCATTGGTGAATGGCCGCGTGCCGCTGATTATTGAACTAAAGGCGGAGATTGTCCACCGAAAGCTGTGTGAAGTGTGCGCGGCACTTTTGGATTCGTATCAGGGCGTGTATTGTATGGAGTCGTTCAGCCCGCTTGCGCTTATGTGGTTTAAATATCACCGACCGGAGGTGCTGCGCGGGCAGCTCGCCACTAACCATCGGGGAGAGGGGCTGAAAACACCGGTTATTGTGCGGGAAATTCTTACATATTGTATGCTCAATGGGATTTGTAAACCGGATTTTATTGCGTACAACTGTCAATTCAGTCAGACGCTTCCGGTGGAGGTCCTGCGCCATTTTTATAAATGTGAGATGGCGGCGTGGACGATCAAAAACCAGGGGGAACTAAATCGCCATCGGAAGCAGTTTGATGTATTTATTTTTGACAGCTTTGAGCCGGAGAGAGAAGAGAAGAAATCCGTGAACGGTTAAGAAAGTACTTCAGAGGAAACATTATTTTTTATGCTGCCGATGATGCCGGATTGTGTGGGGGAAAAGCCAGATCAGATCGACGAGCGATACGATCAGGGCGGTAACTGTAACCAGGTGGAAAATGCGGTGCATTAGGATCGGATGGGGCAAAACGGAAACAATATAGGGAGAAGTCATAGCCCGTAACGATTGTACCGTCCAGGAAAGGCTGTCAGCGATATTTTCCAGAAGGGAATTGTAAGTTTCGTCGTCCAGCCGGATCAGGCGTCCACTCAATTCTAAGGAGTCGCGATTGGCGGGAATGGGATAGCCAGAGGCGGTATCAAGCAGGTAAAAATGGCAGTTTCCTCCCTCTAGAGAATAGTAATAATAGCCGGTTTCCCTTTTTCCATCGTAGGCGGCGCACCCTGTATAATATAAGGAAGGAACCGTTACGGAAACGTAGGGAAGCGCTGGGTTATAAAAATCCTCAAAATTGCACTGACTTCCTAACGGGCGGGGGGAATTGTAATTTTCCCCGGCATTTTGCCACAGGAGCAGGACGGACGCGATCAGCACCAGCGCCGGAAGCCACATCTGCCGTCGGTAAAAGCGGCGGCTTTTGATGGGGGGATGTTTTGGTTGTTCAGTCAAATTTTTCATACGCTCTAGTATAGCCAGTTCTGCGGGGAACGTCAAGAGTGAGTGTCTATAGCGATGTTTTTAATTATTCTTGCAAACAGAGCGAAAAATTGCTATGATGGGAGTGCTGGCATCGGCGGAGGTTCCGGAGAGTGAGAGGATGCTTTCGGTGCAAGGCAGTCGCTTTTTATTTAAAAGTGACATAAGATAAGCAGTTGATTGCATCAGCAATATAAAAGGAGAGGCTAAATGGACGCTTACACAAGTTTTGCGGAAGTATATGATATGTTTATGGATAATATTCCCTATGAGGACTGGTGCGGGTACCTGACTTCTCTTTTGAAGGAATATGGGATTGACGACGGACTGGTGCTGGATCTGGGATGCGGAACCGGCACGCTGACAGAGCTTCTGGCGAAAGAAGGATACGATATGATCGGCGTGGATGTCTCGGAAGATATGCTGCAGGAGGCGATCGAAAAGCGGGCCGAGTCCGGGCTCCCGATCTTGTATCTGTTACAGGATATGCGCGAATTTGAACTGTATGGAACCGTCCGTGCGGTTGTGAGTATCTGTGATTCGCTGAACTATATTCTGGATTATGACGATCTGGTACACGTATTTTCACTGGTCAACAATTACCTGGATCCGAAAGGAATGTTTATATTTGACCTGAACACAGAGGCCAAATTCCAGGCGATGGGAAGTGAGACGATCGCGGAGACGCGCGACGAGGGAAGCTTCATCTGGGAAAATGAGTATGATGAGACGGAGAAAATCAATTCGTATGATCTGACGCTCTTTATCCGCGAGGAAGATGACCTGTACCGGCGCTATCAGGAGACGCATTTTGAGCGGGCATGGTCGGTAGAGGAGATAAAAAAAGCGCTCGCAGAGGCGGGCATGGAGTTTGTGGCGGTGTATGACGCATTTACGAAAGACGCGCCGCGAAAAGAGAGCGACCGGATTTATGTGGTTGCGAGAGAACATGGAAAAGAGGTATAGATGATGGAAAAGATAAAAGCAGGAGAGATGACAGGCCAGACAAGAGACTACATGATCCGTGCGACGGCGGCCAATGGGCAGATCCGTGCATTTGCGGCGACTTCCCGTGATCTGGTAGAAAAGGCCAGACAGGCCCACAACACCAGTCCGGTGGCAACCGCAGCGCTGGGACGCCTGATGACCGCCGGTGCGATGATGGGTTCGATGATGAAGGCGGACAGCGACCTTTTAACTCTTCGGATCGAGGGAGACGGCCCGCTTGGCGGACTGATTGTGACGGCAGATAAGAACGGTAATGTCAAGGGATATGCCTTCCACCCGGAAGCGATGCTGCCGCCGAATGCGAAGGGCAAACTGGATGTCGGCGGCGCGCTGGGACTCGGCGTGCTGAGTGTTATTCAGGATATCGGTCTGAAAGAGCCGTATGTGGGACAGACGATTCTGGTAACCGGTGAGATTGCGGAAGATCTGACCTATTACTATGCGACGTCCGAGCAGACCCCGTCCTCCGTGGCACTGGGCGTTCTGATGAACAAGGAAAATACCGTGCGCCAGGCAGGCGGCTTTATCATCCAGCTTCTTCCAGATGCAGAGGAAGCGACGATCGCAGCGTTGGAAAAGACGATCGGGGAGCTGGAGCCGGTGACGACGATGTTGGACAAGGGAATGACCCCGGAAGACATTCTGGAACACGTACTCGGTCAGTTTGGCCTGGAAATCCTGGACAAGATGCCAATCCAGTTTGCCTGCAACTGCACAAAGGACCGTGTGGAAAAGGCGCTGATCAGTATCGGCGGCACCGAGCTGCAGAAGATGATCGACGAGGGCAAGAGCATCGAGGTAAACTGCCAGTTCTGCAACCATCACTATGAGTTCAGCGTGGATGAGCTGAAAAAGATGTACGAGAAAGCGAAGAAGTAAAAATGAAATAATAGAGTGACGGATGTGCGGAAAAGGATATTTTCTGCATGGCGGAACAGAAAGAGGGCTGTCGCATTAGCAGATACGTTTGCTGTGCGGCAGCCTTGCTTTATGCCATTTTTCATGCAAAAAGGCCTTTTTTCATCTTTTCGGTGCTTGGATGCGGCAAAAATGTGTTTTAATCGCTCCGGAATGTGTCTATAGTGTGTCCTTGGATATAGTAAAGTGTAATCACAATTCAGATATACAAAAATGGATGAAAGAACAGATACAATCAGTTAAGGAGGATATCGATATGGCAGATAAGAAAGTGCAGGCAGAACTTTATCGGAAGCTGAATCGGCAGATGGCAGTAAGCCAGGATGAGAAGATGGAACTGCTGGCTCTTATGAGCTATTTACAGGACTCAGGAAAGGATCCGGAGGTTTCCGGGGCTGCGAAGCAGTATGTTGATACATATTTTTCAGTGACGGATCCGGACGGATCCCTGAATAAAAAAGCATTTGAGGAAAAAATTGGAGAGATGGAGGAGTACAGGCTTAAGAATATATATGAACCTACGTCGGATATCATAAGAAACGATCAGGGAATGCACAGTGATGTGTGGATGTACGACCATCTGAACAGCGATTATAGAATGGGAGCGCTCCAGTTGAAGCTTCAGAGTGTCGTGAGCCCGATGGTTACGATGACGTTAAGCGAAGAGATCGAAAAGGCATATCCGGAGGCTGAAAATTCAATCTTAGCGACAGAAGATATAGCAAAGAAAAAACGTCAGGCTCTGCTGAAAGAAATGCCTTTGGAAAAAAGAAATGAGATTGAAAATACGTTACGTTTTTGGGGGATGGAATCCGGAATAAAAGCGGGGAAAGATAAAGAATATCTGAAAAATCAGACACGGATGGAAAAACTGGAAACACTGTACGATGCCGACTTAAAAAGACAGAACAGCAAAGAGAGTATGTATCAATTATTCGCCCGAAAGGATATGAGCTTTTTAAGCAATGAAGAATACAGCAAAGTCCGGGATGCGATGGTAAATAGCATGCGTGCCGATAAGGGACATTATGCCTGGAAACCGGCGGATCCGGCAGACCGCAGTGTACTGGAAATCTCAATGGGAATTGATGCGCTCGGAAAAGAGCTGAAGGATGCAAGTGGACTGCGGATCAGCGATTCGTCTAAATTTAATGCAATCAAAGACCGTGTGGAGAAGATCCAGAAACTCGTAAAGAAAGGAAGTTCAAAGGAAAACAGGGAAGAACTGTTTGATTCGATCACAAAACTCAATGAAGAATGCCAGGCCTACCTCGATAAAAATGCCGGAGAACGTTACACAGCACGCGGAAACCGCAGAAAAGATATCGTTGGAAGGCTTCAGACTCTGGCAGTGGACCAGACTCAGAAACTTCTTGCGCCGGAAACCGAGGAGAATATGAAAAAAGAAATGCTGGGAGCGCTTAAGGCCGCGTCCTCTGAAGCGGTCGGAGAACTACGGGATTCCCAGTATGCGAAAGATATGGAAAAGCTTCTTGTGATGGGGGGAAAGAGTGAGGCAGAAGCAAAGCACCAGGTATTAGACGCAATTACCGTGATGGGCGGAAGGCCGGGAAGCTTTAGCAAAATGGAGAATGTACTGAACCAGTGCCGTCATGTGATCGGTCAGATGGATGTGCGGAGCGAAGCCTTAAAGGAGCTTGGAGTCAAGGATCCCAAACATCTAAGTGAGGACGAGATGAAAAAGATCCTCACAGCACCGGAAAACCAGGATAAATTAAATGATTTCTATACATCGCTCCATGATATGACAGAGCGGTTAAGTATGGAAGGGACACATCCGAGCCTTCAGGCTGTTTACCGGAGCATGCAGCTTGATGGAACACTGGCGAAAGATACCGCCTATGAGCGTACCAATGCAGCGATTTTAAAAGGACTGTCGGGAGAAAAAGCATGGCAGAATGCGAGAAACGCATATAAATCCGGCGACCGTTCCATGGACATCGCAGAGATGGCGGCGTTAAAATCCTCAATCCGGGTACAGCGGGAGCTGATCATTGAAAACGGAACACTTTCTGAGCAAAACCGGCTTCAGTCAGAGGCAATGGAACATCTGGCAAAGGATACGGAAGCACTTTTAAAGAGAGTGCCGGATACGTCTAAAAAAACGGATTTCAGAGGCGTCGTTAAAGATATGACATTGGAACGTGTTATGGAAGGAAATGGAAGATTACCTGCGGTGGAAGAAGTCGTTGCCAATGCGATGGGAAAGAACTGTTCAGAGGTGACAAGGCGCCATCTGGAAGAACTTGGACCGGCGAGAAATATGAAAGATCTGGAACCTTCAACGCACATGACACAGATGGAACGTTCCAATACAATCAACCACCTTCTCGTAGCGTATATGTCTTCCCAGGGATATAATTTCACGACAGCGCTAGATGATCCGGAAGCGAGGAGAGAGGCTGCAAAGGATTTCCGGGCATTCTTGGAAACCCATCCTTGTGAAGTAGATAAGGATGGAATTCCGAAAACAGAAAAGGACCGTGAGAATATTGAGAAGCTTGCAAAATTTTATAAGCGTGGACAACAGATGGTAAGCCAGATACGGATTCCGGAGATTGATTTTAGTGATCCGATCCAGAGAGCGGCCCATAAGTATGAGTTGATGCATATTCCGGGAATGATGATCGATCTCAGTCAGAATATGGAAGGTCCTTCAAAGATCGAAGGGTTTGCCGACGTGTACGGCGGCAAGGAAAAATTTAAGAATATCGGGGAAGAGCAGACAAAGATCCAGACCATGATTGATTTCTTTGTGCTGGCGGATGACCCAGAGAATAACATAGACTGTGGCAGAGGCTGTATATCAGCGCAGCTCTATGGAAATGCGCCGTCCGGAAAGATGGTTTCTAAACTCATGGAGGAGATGGAGGGGATTTCCCTGCAGGAGGTCGGAACGCTTGGAGCGATGACTATGGTGCAATATCAAAACCAGCTAGGTAATCTTGCAAGTGGAAAGAAGAAAATTACGATGGATGAGGCGATTCAGAGTTGTGTCAAGGCCGGAGCGTCAAAAGAAATGTTCGATCCTCTGAAAGCTAAGATAGCAGAGCTTCAAAGTGCAAAAAGCAAAGAGATTCCGAAGCAGAAGGCAGAAGAGAAAAACCAGAGTCAGCCGTCCGTAAAGCGGATGAGCTTCAATGAACTCATAAAATCCGAGAGAAAGCCGGAGTCAGCTAGAAGATCGGTCAGAAGCTCGTCGATGGTGGAAAAGCATTCAGAAGAGAAAGAAAGAAGATCCATGAGAGACCTGGGAAAAAAATGAATGCAAAAATGAAGGGGCTGCCGCACGTTAATGCGGCAACCCCTTTTCATAATCACTTTACTTAGATCAATATAACGTATTCGCAAAATATATATCAAACATATTTGGAAAACAGGTACACTGGAAAGTTGATGATTAAAGCTTGGTTACGTTAGTAGCCTGCGGTCCCTTAGCACCGTTAACAACTTCGAATTCTACCTGAGCGCCTTCCTCAAGAGACTTGAAGCCTTCCATGTTCAGGCCGGAGTAGTGAACGAATACATCGTTGCCCTGCTCGTCGCAGATAAATCCGTAACCCTTCTGGTTGTTGAACCACTTTACAGTACCTCTGTTCATATGATACCTCCAAAAAAATATAAAAAATAGTGATGGCCGCATGGATTTACGACCTGTTCCAAGAATAGCATAGTTTCATATTGATGTCAAACGTTTTCGCACAAAATTTCTGGAAATTCAGACATTTAAAAAAGGTTAAATTTTTGTAGAAAATAAAGGCATTTTCGGGGATCGTGCGGAACGTCTGAAAGGGAGGAAAGCGGGCTTGTCAAACTGGGATCTGGGGGGTAAAATAGGAGGAAAGAAAAGGGGAAAATGACGGGGATTTTTAAAGCTTAGAAAGATGGAACGGCCGGATGCCAAAACAAAATGGAATTCATTTTTGAGGGGGTTCCGGGAGAAAAGTCTGGAAAGAACCGTCTTGGAGGTAGGAGAATGAATTATATTTATAATGCATATCATCATTTTTTGACGATCACGAAACATAAATGTGAGGTCATGAAGAATTGTTTTGCGGTTGGACTGTACCGCCAGGGACTTCTGCACGATCTGTCCAAGTACTCCTGGGAGGAATTTGCGACGGGTGTGAAATATTATCAGGGAACCCGCAGCCCCAATGCGGCGGAAAAAGAGGAAAAAGGATATTCGGCGGCGTGGCTGCACCACAAGGGGCGCAATAAGCATCATTTCGAGTATTGGATCGATTTTGCACCGGACAAGTCCTGGGGGCTCGTCGGCAATGAGATGCCGCTGCGCTATCTGATCGAGATGGTGATGGACCGGATCGCGGCATCGAAGGTATATAAAGGAAAAGATTATACGGACGCGTGCGCGTGGGAATACTTTGAAAGAGGCAAGAATTTCGTTGTGATGCATCCGAAGACGAAGTATCAGCTGGAATATCTCCTCACGATGCTCAAAGAGCAGGGCGAGGAAAAGACCTTTGCCTTTATCCGTGCGCTTCTGGCGCGGGAAAAGGCAAAAGAACAGGCAGCACGGAGAAAACGGATCGGGCGCGTGATTCGGGAGATAAGGGAGCGCGGACGGGTGCTGTAGAGAATGGAAAAAAGGGAGAGGAAGCAGAACTGGAGCTGCCTGCAGTATCTTTGATATAGGATATAGTGCAAGCAGCTCCGGCCATTTTGATGGGATGGCTGCGGGAACACAGCAACTACAATTAAGCGTTATTTTGCTGACCGCGCGGGTAGGAGCGTTAGGGAAAAGTGGTAGTTGTCTTAAGACGGTAAGTATTTACAGGGAAAGTTCACTTAGATATCTATGTAAATACAGCACTGCCGTCTCTGGATCTACGAAAAGCTGCTCTGAATACGGCGCATACAGCTGCTTACTTTTATAGTCCGCTTTCAGGCACTCATGCCACAGCGGGGTACCATCGGCAAGAAGCGGCTGCGGCACGAACAGCCCGGCTGCGCGGGTGTAGCACGTTTTGGCGGTCGCCTTCTTGCGGGCGGAGCGGTCTACGTACTGGCCGACGCTTTTGTGGATGGCACAGTCCTCGTAGATCATATAGTAATAATTCTCATAATCGCTGTAAAAGCGTTTCAATTCGCCCGAAAATAGGGGAAGATCGAGTGTCAGGCGATTTTCTTCCGCCTCCAGTTCCAGCTCACCGATAGAAAAGCGAAATCCGGTTGTCAGTGAGATCGGGCTTTCGTAGTGAAGCAGGAGATGTTTTTCACAAGTCCCGTCTGCATAAGGGATGTCCCGGTTTTCCCTTCCTGTAAAGGAGAAATCGCCGGTCAGAAAGTCCGGGTAGGCGAGAATCGGCAGAATCTGCGGCATTCCTTTTAAGTCATCTTCGTTGTGGAGAATCAAAAGATGCTTCAGAAGTTCCGAGTGTGTCTGTAAATATTCCTCGTAAACCTCGATGAGCTGGCCGCCGTTGTATTTATCTTCGCGGGCGATGCCAAGGAACTGCTCGATGCTTTTCTGTTTCAGATTGTTAAGTCCCAGCAATTTCTTAAGCGGGCGTATTTTCTTATAGATATCAAAACTTTCAACAGTCTCAAAATTCCAATCCTTTTTATAAAAAGCACAGCGCTTCATCAGAAATGGAATATCAAACCCGTCGCCATTGAAGTGGACGAGGATGCGTTTGGTCTGGAGAAGTTCGAAAAAGGCATCGAGGACTTCTTCCTCTGCATCTTTCGTGTCGGCAAAATACTGGGTCAGGATCCAGGTATTCCCATCGTGCCAGACACAGCCGATCAGATAGACGGATGCATAGTCGCCGGAAAAGCCGGTCGTCTCGATATCGAAAAAGAGCAGGTCAGAGATGGCTCCCAGGCGTTCCGGCGGATAGGAGGAGGTAAAGGTCAGCGGATTTTGAATCGTAATCATCGGTCGGCACCCTCCTGAGTCTGCTTATAATGTGTGCCCCAGGCCCACATCGCGTCGAGGATTGGTTTCAGACTGTAACCGAGTTCCGTCAGCGTGTATTCCACGCGCGGCGGCACTTCGGCGTAGACCTTGCGGGTCAGCAGGCCGGATTCCTCCATCTGCCGCAGCTGGGCGGTCAGGACCTTCTGGGTCACGTGCCCGATCGATTTGCGGAGTTCGCCGAAGCGCATCGTTCCGTTCAGCAGAAGATCGCGCAGGATCAGGACTTTCCATTTATCGCTGATGAGTGTCAGGGTGGTTTCCACCGGGCAGGCCGGAAGTGGGGCGGATGCGGTGGATGAAACGGTTGATTCGGTTGGATTCATATATGAGTTTCTCCTTTTTATGTTATGTATGAGAGTATATTGTTTTATCTGGTTCGGATAGAGTTTCTTTTGCAGATACTTGCTGTGGGATTTAGATGCTTTTCGGTGCCTGTTGATTAAAAAGTCCTTTTTTAAAAAGGGAAAATCCCTGTAATTGCTGCTATTACGCAATAGTATCTTTTTGGTAACTACAGCACAATATTGTGCTTACTTCCTAAAATGTCATGATAGCGTTATTATAAATTCATCGGAAGCGGAAAGCAACCGCTTTAGATGACAAAGTATAGTTACTGTTCACGCATTGCGTGCCCAGCAACGGAATTTGCCGTGGCTTCGCATTTAAATACGGCAAATTCCCGCGACCATCACGTTGTCATACGGCACTTTCGGTACCAAAAGTGCCTATCTG
>JBNMLY010000057.1:0-12688 GCA_050875065.1 Otoolea sp.
CAGTATTTTCAGTGAAACCTGTGAACTTGGAAAAATCAAGGAATTAATATTCTAAAAATTTTGTTCTTTTAATATCTGCAGGGATTTTTTGCGGTTTTATAGGGTTTAGCATTATTTATTTGAAATAGCACAATAGGTTAATTTATGAAAAAATAATTCTGTTTTCGTAAAAAAATACATTCTTCGCTCTTATGATGTATCTGTTCAAAACCGCATCACTTCATACGTCCAGCACATCAAACACCATATCATAATCATACAACTGCTTAATATAGGAAGTATACTCCCCACTATCAGCTCATCCCAGCTATGTCTCCTCATCTTTAGAGATGCTGCATAAGTTGCTGCTAAAAATAAAAATCCCAAAAGAGCTGGAATCCCAACTGAATCAAACAGGCAGACAACCATTCCCATAACGCCACACGCATGTCCACTCGCTCTCATTCCAAGCACTTTATTTATAAACAACATTAGCAGACCAGAAATCACGTAAACCAGATAAATTTTCTTTAGTTCAACGGACGATTTTAAAACAGCTGCCAGCACACTCCCCGACAGATAGGAACCCAGCGACAGCCACATAGCCGCACTCCTTTGTTCTTCCCTTCCTTCTCCTTTTGGGGAATCTGAATGTTCGGGTTTAAGCACATATACGAGCACTGGAATTACCACTAAAAACAAAGCTGCCAGCAGATAATATTCCACTCCACCAAATAATTCCGGACAAAAGCAGTATAAAACGCTCAGCATCAATAATGCCATGATCGGAGGAAGTGTGCATATTCTCAAACCCTTTAAAAATTTCTTATTCTCATATATCATCCTGTTCGCCTCCTTTCTGAAATCCGGGATTGTACCATTTTAACGCACAATTCCTCTCAAAAAAACAGACAATCACTAACCATATGTCTAAATTTCCAACAATATCTGCCATTTTGTCCATTTTCAAAATAAACGCTTTGAATTAAAGTTTCCCATAACTGAACGAAAAAAAGAAAAGGAGACGCTTTCATGAATGCATCTGCAACCTTAAAAAAATTCGGACTCGAGCAGACATTTAATTACGTTTATCGTGATCCGGACAAAAACCTGGAAAAACTTATGGATTGGGCTGATAAATTTTCAAATGGTTCCTTTCCATCCCAAAGAGCCATGATACGCCAGGCGGTGACCAATCCATATCATCCCTACTACTCCTATATCCGGCGTATTTTTACAGACGTTGATCCGAACGTTGCAAAAACTCTTGCTGTTAATTTTTTCATAAATGCAGGACTCGTCGGATGGTCTGTCGAAGAGAACTTACGCCAAAAATATAATTGCAATATTCCATGGACTATTTTGCTCGATCCAACTTCAGCCTGCAATCTGCATTGTACTGGCTGCTGGGCTGCTGAATATGGAAACAAACTGAACCTTAGTTATGATGAAATTGATGATATTATCCGGCAAGGGAAAAAACTTGGAATTTATATGTACATCTATACAGGAGGTGAACCTCTCGTCCGAAAAAACGATCTAATTCGATTATGTGAAAAACATTCCGACTGCGTATTTCTTTGTTTTACAAATGCAACGCTGATTGATGAAAATTTTGCTGATGAAATGCTACGAGTTGGCAATTTTGTTCCTGCTATCTCTCTGGAAGGTTTTGAAGAATCTACCGATAAACGTAGAGGAAAAGGCGTTTTTGAAAAAGCCATTCACGCGATGGAATTGCTAAGAAAAAAGAAACTGGTATACGGAATTTCTTCCTGCTATACCAGTGCTAACTATCAATCGATTACTTCCGAAGCTTATTTTAACAAACTCATTGAAATGGGGGCCTATTTTATCTGGTATTTCCATTATATGCCAGTTGGAAATGATGCCGTTCCCGAATTAATGCCGACCCCTGAGCAGAGAAAAGGAACGTATGAACGAATCCGACACTACCGTGCTGTCAAACCATTATTTGCCATGGATTTCCAGAATGATGCCGAATACGTAGATGGATGTATCGCTGGTGGCCACCGATATCTCCACATCAATGCCAATGGAGATATCGATCCCTGTGTGTTTGTTCACTATTCCGATTCAAATATCCGTGAAAAAACACTTCTGGAAGCGCTCCGCTCTCCTATGATGATGGCCTATCACGATAACCAGCCATTTAATGAAAATATGCTGCGTCCATGCCCGATGCTTGAAAACCCTAATATGCTGCGAAAAATGGTCTTACAATCTGGCGCCCACTCCACAGATCTACAATCACCAGAAAGCGTTGAACATCTCTGTGCAAAATGCGATCTGTATGCCGAAAACTGGACTCCCGTCGCCGACGCGCTCTGGAAAGAAAGCACCTCACAGGGTAAATGACGGAGAAACTTTCCTTCCTTTTAAAAATGCACTTTTTCCAGAGCCCTGGAAAGAAACACAGATTTTTTCACAAAAATCAATCAAATCATAGGATGCTTCCGCATTCAGCCAGTCCATAATGATGCCAAACGCCGTGCATTTATAATAACGAACCAGCATCTCCTTGTATTCTGGTAAAAGCTCTGTACTATCTAATACACTTGAGAGATAGAACCGTACCGTATGCACACATATTTCACTCAAACACTGCACAAATGCGTCCTGACGTGAAGATCGGTATATACGGACAAATGCCCGCTTTCTTTTTGTAAATTCCTGGGCAATAGGAACGATACAGTTTACAGGTGCACCAAATTTACAGTTTGCCTTTATCTGTTCCTCTGCCCAGTTTTGAATGGAACACTCAGCCAGATCCTGTATATTTTGAAAATGATAATAAAATGTATTGCGGTTTACCTGACATCTTTCTACGATGTTTTGCACCGTAATTTTATTGTATGGCTTTTCATCCAAAAGCTGCCAGAATGCATCACTGATAAGTTTTTCTGTTCGATTCATTCTTTTCCTCCCATCATGCACGGCTGTCACAACAAAAAACCGTTATCCCAGCCACCCGATCGAATTAAGGAAATAAACCCACAAGAAGATCGTCACAACCGAGGCGACCGTACTCAGCACGACAAACTGTCCCGCCAGCTCACCGTCGCCGCCCATATTCTGCGCCATCGCATAGGACGCCGTCGCTACCGGGGTCGCGTACATCTCAAAGTAGACGAAGCGTTCTACGCCGGAAAATCCGAGCAGCGTCGCCACCGCCAGAATCACTGCCGGCAGAATTACCATCTTAAAGGTCATCGACGGAACCACATATTTCAGATTGCCGCCGATCGCGTTGAAATGCAGCGTTCCTCCCAGTACGAACAGCGCAAGCGGCGTCGTCAGGCTGGCAAACTGCTTGATCGGCCCTTCCACGGAAGCCGGAAGCTTGATCCCTAATATATGGAAGATAAAGCCCACGATCGCACCGCGGATCATTGGATTTTTCAGGATATTCTTAATCAAAACCGAAACTGGAACCTTGCCGCCCCGAAACAGCTCCAAAATCACGACCGCCGTCATGTTGTAGACCGGGATCACGATCGCCACCATCATCGTCGCCAGCAGCGTTCCTTCCTCACCGAACACACTGGACGCCAGCGGAATGCCAAACAGGACGAAATTGCTTCGGTAGATCGCCTGGATAATAACGCCGCGCCGCTCATTTTCCTTTACGATGCGCGGAACCACGGCAAGCAGAACTGCCTGCAAAAGCAGCACACTGAGGATGCCAGCCGCCACCAGACGCAGATTTAATGTCATTCCCTCCGGAATGGAATACAGGTTGTTAAACATCAGAATCGGAAAGAATGCCTGAAAAATAACCTTATTCAGACGCTTCATAAAATCCTCATCCACCAGCCCCGACATCCTGACTCCATATCCAAATGCGATATAAATCAGGAATGGAAGGACTGTATTTAGTGCAAATATAAAATTTTCCATATAATTCCTGCCACTTTCTTCTTAAACTGTATGGTTCTGGATTTTCACTTCATCCAAGCATCTTCCCTGCTCTGGATAAAACCAAGCGCGACCCGACGCACAACTTTATTATATACCCCGTACAGGGAATCGACAAGAAACTTTCTGTTATTCTCCTATTCCCTACAGGAATACTGCTTGTCTCCCAGTATACGGGAAAACCCATTTAAATTCAAGCGCGCCGCCCTCATAAACAGTTTCAGAAAAGTTTCGAATTCCATAATACTCCTTTAGATTTATTTTAGACATTCGTCAAACTCTGGACACAATTATCCAGTATCATTATGGCATAACATCAATGAGGCAGATGACATTAAGAGATGCGCGCAACCGTTGTCTGGCTCGACTAACAACAATTTCCTTTATATAGATACCTCTTCACAGTCTTTTTCCCCCCTTCGTCTGTGAAGAACGCCCACCTTGGGTACAAAAAAGAGACGGTTTGATGCCGTCTCTTTTTATATGCTTGTATATACCGTCCTTTTTCCAGCACACGTTCATTGTACCATTATTTCTACTACCACGCCAGCACTTCATGTCCGTCCTCGGTTACCAGCACCTGGATCTCCCACTGCGCGGATGCTTTTCCATCCTTCGTGTATACACTCCAGTCATCGTCGCCGTCCACGAACACTTCTTCCGTTCCCTCGTTGATCATCGGCTCGATCGTGAACATCATGCCCGGCGCGAACATCATGCCGGTGCCTTTCTTGCCGATGTAGCCAACCCACGGATCCTCATGGAACTCAATGCCGACGCCGTGACCGCCGATCTCACGAACCACGGAGTAACCATTTTCTTCCGCATGCTTCTGGACTGCTTCCGCCATATCGCCCATAAAGCCCCACGGTTTTACCTGCTCTAATCCCAACTCCACGCACTCTTTGACAACGTCCACCAGTTTTTTATGCTCCGGGCTGACATTTCCGATGCAGAACATACGGGAAGAATCTGCATAATAGCCGTGATAAATGGTCGAAACATCGACATTGATGATATCGCCGTCCTTTAACACGACATCCTCAGACGGAATTCCGTGGCATACCTGATCATTGATCGAGGTGCACACACTCTTTGGGAATCCCTCATAACCAAGCGGCGCCGGGATTCCGCCCATGCGGGTCGTCTCATTGTATACCCACTGATCGATCTCCTCGGTTGTGACGCCAGCCTTGATATGCTCTGCCACATAGTCCAGAACCGCCACATTGATCTTGCAGCTCTCGCGGATCCCCTCGATCTGCTCCGGCGTCTTGATCATATCATGATCCGGAATCTGGTGTCCGGCGTCCGCCGCCTCCATCAGCTTCTCGTCAAATGCCTCATGGCAATGTTTATACTTCTTTCCACTTCCGCACCAGCACAGATCATTTCTTCCTAATTTTTTCATCTTACTTTCATTCCTTTCGCCCTGCACTCCGGCAGCCCGTTTGTCGTTTTCTAACAGGCGGGGCAGCCGACTTCCCTCAATCGGGAGACTGTTTGGAGTTTAACACACTGACGCTGAAAATGCAATGGAATCGCCCTTATCCAGCCAGATTCTCATCTAGTTTCCTTTCCCCGGCCATTCCCCCGCCAGCAAGACGCACGTTCCCCACCTCTAGCAGCCCCCGGAAAAAACTGTTTTTTTATTTTATCAACTTTTTAACAGCTTTTATCTCTATTTTTAGAAATAAACATTGTATAATGGAAGCACTATGGCAAATCTTTTGAAAGGAGATTCTCTTTAGATTATATGAAACGATTAAACCAACGGTTTTCTTCCGCATCCCCGGCCGATGCTGCCCCCGATACCATCCCGGCTACAGGTTCTTTGCAGGGAAAGGTCGAACCGTCCGATTCTCCAGAGACGTTCCCGAGCCGAATTAGCGCATTGTTGCACCGATTCCAGGCGCTTCCTCCGGTCGTCAAATTTTTAACATTCCCCGCTTATGTCCAAAGCTGGATTTTGACCTTGTTTTTCATGGGAACCGCTACTATTATCGCGTTTTGCTTTTTCTACGCGCTCCGAAACCCGACTGCCAACATCGCACTGACCTACATTCTGGCCGTTTTCCTCGTTGCGCGCTTTTCCGAAGGATACGTCTTCGGCCTGTTTTCGTCCTTTATCGGTGTTATCTGTGTCAATTTTTTATTTACATATCCATATTTTGCACTGGATTTTACGATGACTGGCTACCCCATCACTTTCATCGCCATGTTTTCCATCTCCAGTACTACCAGCGCGATCACCAGCAATATGAAAACGCAGGCGCGCGTTCTGGCAGAACGTGAAAAAATGCTGATGGAGGCAGAGAAAGAAAAAATGCGGGCGAACCTGCTGCGAGCGATCTCCCATGATCTTCGGACACCGCTTACCAGCATCATCGGTTCCAGTACCGTATACCTGGAAAATGGAAGCCATCTGACCGAAGCCGAAAAAAGTTCCCTGGTGCATCATATTCTGGAAGATTCCAACTGGCTTTTAAACATGGTCGAAAATCTGCTCTCCGTGACCCGAATCAATAATGAGACGGCAAAGGTTACCAAAACCTCGGAACCGGTCGAAGAGGTTCTCTCCGAAGCCGTCATCCGGCTAAAGAAACGTCTCCCAGACGCCAATATCCATGTGCGGGTTCCCGACGATTTTCTGATGGTTCCAATGGACGCTGTCCTGATTGAGCAGGTTCTCATCAACCTGCTTGAAAATGCCGTAGTCCACGCCGAAAGTACCGATCCAATCGAATGTTACATCGAGTCACTGGCCGATTATGCCATTTTCCATGTCCGTGACTACGGGGTCGGCATTCCGCCCGAAAAACTGGCAACCATTTTCGATGGTTCTTCTTCCACCATCAGCACCGCATCCGACGGAAGAAAAGGGATGGGAATCGGACTTTCCATCTGTAAAACCATTATTCTCGCCCATGGCGGCGAAATAAGAGCGCTCAATCATACACGCGGGGCTGAATTCTATTTCACCCTGCCAAAGGAGGACAAGCATTATGACGCATAAACTTTCCATTTTATTAGTAGAAGACGAAAAAAATATCTGTGACTTTATCTCCACCTCCCTGGCGGCACAGGACTACCGCGTCCTCATTGCCAACAGCGGCCAAGAGGCGCTTCCCATCATCACTTCCCGGTGCCCGGATCTGATTCTCTTAGATCTCGGACTGCCCGATATGGACGGCATGGAGATCATCCGCCAGGTCCGCACCTGGGCAAGCATCCCCATCATCGTCCTGTCCGCGCGCATACAGGAACAGGAAAAGGTGCGCGCCCTTGATCTGGGCGCCGACGACTATCTGACAAAACCAATCGGCACTTCTGAGCTGTTAGCCCGCATCCGCACGGCGCTTCGCCACAGCAACCGCCTGAATACCGAGTCTCCTCTCTATAAACGTCCGTTCCATGCCAAGGGGCTGACCATTGATTTTGAGAAACATCTCGTCTCCATCGATGGAAAAGACATTCATCTGACGCAGATTGAATTTAAAATCATCTCCCTGCTGGCGCAAAACTCCGGCCGGGTTATGACTTATGACACCATCATTTCCAACATCTGGGGGCCTTACGCAGATGACGACAACAGCATCCTGCGCGTCAACATGGCGCATATCCGCCGCAAACTGGAACAGAATCCAGCAGAACCACAGTATGTTTTTACTGAAATCGGCATCGGCTATCGGATGATCGAGGATGAAATGCAGTAACATCTGAAATACACAGATAAACGAAGAGGCTTTTGCAAATCCGCGTTACCGGTCTGCAAAAGCCTCTTGTTTTTCCTAAAAAATATTTTATCTCTTTTCTCTTTATTCTGCGCTATTCTCCGCAATTCCATCATAATAGCCAATCAGATCTTCATAGCCCTCCGTAGATGGAATTGTCACGTTCACCGGTTCTCCTGGGTTCTCTATCGAGGTTTCCGTCAAGGTAATGCAGGTCGACGGCTGATCCAAGATTTCCATATCATATACCATATAATTTGTCATGTAAATAATATAATCATTCTCATCCAAGACATACGCGCCTCTCATCTCTTGGATATTCATCGCCAGATCGTCCTCGGTTCCCAGTGTATCCATCACGGAGCCAAGCGCTTCTTTGATACTCTTATTTAGCTTTTTTGTGTTCACCTCATAGCCCAGCACCCGTCTCCCATTTACCTCCTGGACAGACAGACCTTTCATATAGGAAGACTCCATACTGGAGGTTGCAAGTCCTTTCTGGGTCGATGCGATCAACTGTTCAAGCGGCATCGGGTATTTGATTTTCATTCCATCTGCATCCACATAATAATACCCATCCGTATAAAAAATAAGCGAATAACTATCCTGCCCCATCACAGAGGACGCCACCTGCGCCAGATACTTTATATCTGCGCTGTCCGCTACATCCATCTGCGCACACATCTCCATGTCCACCTTCATCTGCCCCTCCGGCAGTACATCCTGTGCCAGTACAACCGAATGGACGCTGCTCTGCATATCCACCGATTGGACCGCATTATTCTTCTGCATGACCCGATCAAATAGTTCAGCCGGATTTTCAGCCGCAAACGCAGTGGTTGACATTGTCATCACGGCTGCTGCGCTCACAAGCGCGGTTGTTAATTTTTTCATTCCCTTTTCCTCCTGTCTGCCGGGGATCTCGGCGCCGGATTTTGGCGTCCAGGCCATCTGCTTTCCAAGCATTCAGACCGCACCAATCTACCTCCAGTATATATAATTTCATGCCACTTGTAAACCGTGTGTCCGGGCGTTTCCCTTACATTTTTATTACATCGTTACCGAATCATTGCTGTTTACACGCACATGGCCAAGCACATTACATCCATCTTCCATTGGCCGTATATATCTTCCATCCACCGAACGCCATTTACACTGCTCCCACCCACGTTCCATTTCTTTTTTCCTGTATTTCATCTTTGTTCACGTTTCCCTTCTCGCTTGTTATACACAAACATAGAAACTGCCATCAAGCAGATAATTCCATATCCAAGAAAGCTCCATCCATCCGGAACCTGACCAAAAATAAAGAAACCAAGCAACGTTGAGAAGATCAACTGCGAATAATCGTAAATCGAAATCCGGCTCGCCGGGGCATAACGGTACGCCGCCGTGATAGCAAATTGTCCCCCCGCCGCCGCGCAGCCTGCTAAAAGCAGGATTCCCGTCTGCTGCCAGGTCATTGGATGGTAATCAAACACCAGCCACGGCAGCACAAATACGCAGGAAAATGTGGAGAAAAACAGGACGATCACCGGTCCCTTCTCCCCTGCTTCCCCAAGCCTCCTTACCATCGTATACGCCGCTCCCGCGCAGGCGCCGCCAAGGAAGCCCAGCAGTGACGGAACCAGCGCCAGATTCGAAAACGTCGGCTTTACCACGAACATACTGCCTAAAAATGCACCAAGAATCAAAGAAAATTGAATTGGCGTGACCGTTTCTTTTAAAATCATCCAGCTAAACAGCACCGTAAAAAACGGGGACATTTTATTCAAAATCGACGCATCCGCCAATACCAGATGATCCACCGCATAAAAGTTACACAATACTCCCAATGTGCCAAAAATAGACCGCAACAGAAAATACGGCAGGTTTTCCCTGCGGATGCGAAACGGCTCTTTCGCCCGCAATAGCAAAACAAACGCCGCCAGTACTGCCACCAGGTTTCGAAAAAAACTTTTCTGCATCGACGGCAGATCGCCCGATAAATGCACAAACATGCTCATCAGTGCAAAACAAAACGCAGACAACACCAGGCAGGCAATTCCACGGTATTCCTGCTTTCGGCTGGTCGCATGACCTTCCACCATTCTCCCCTCTCCTCTCCACAAAAATACTTCCAGCTCCATCCAGGCGATTATGCCTTATCTTTATCGCAGGAGGAACTCCTTCGCTCTCTGTTCCAGTATACGCATCTCTTCCATTTCTGTCTACGAGTCCGTCTGTATTTTTATTTTGTTCCTCATTTCCTGTTATCTGCTTATTCCGTCCGCACTCCATATGCAGTTGGCTCTAGCATTTCCCATTTTTTCGTTTTGGCACGCGTTCTTCCAGCGTTTTTCATATTTTAAATCCATGCTCAACTTGACATGCCCCTGTTTCCATACTAGAATGGAAAGACTTTTATATTTACCTCACTTATTAAGGAGCCTGTTATTTTGTTGAAATTATTCCGTTCCCTCGATTTAAAATTAAAATCCTGCCTGATCGCACTCTTTGGCAGTGCATTTCTGGCATTCGGGCTGTACCATGTCCATTCCTTTTCCGGCGTCACCGAGGGCGGCGTACTGGGAATGACGCTTCTGCTTGATCATTGGTTTCACATTTCCCCGTCCGTCTCCGGCTTCATCATGAACCTTGTCTGCTACGCGATGGGATGGAAACTTCTGGGACGGCAGTTCATCGCCTACTCGATCCTTTCCAGCGCCAGCTTCTCCCTGTCCTACCGGATCTGTGAGCAGTTTCCGCCCCTGTGGCCGCAGCTTGCCGATATGCCGCTCGCCGCATCCCTTCTCGGCGCGGTCTTCGTCGGCGTCGGTGCTGGACTCTGCGTGCGGATCGGCGGCGCTCCGGGCGGGGACGATGCGCTTGCGATGAGCCTGTCCCACGTAACGCATCTCAAAATCCAGTGGATCTACCTCCTGTCTGATTTTGCTGTGCTGGGACTCTCGCTGAGCTATATCCCATTAAACCGTATGGCTTACTCCGTCCTCACGGTGCTCCTGTCCGGACAGATCATCGGGTTTGTGCAGACCGCGGGAACGAATCCATCCCAAAACAAAGGAAACTGAAAGCAATCTGCTGCCACCATGTTATTGTACGGCACCTTCGGTTCCAAACGTACCTGCCCGCAAGCGGCAATGGAAATTTTCTATATTTTTTAATTTTTTCAAAAAAGCACTTGCCAAATCAACCGACCTATGATAATATATAACTCGTTGAAGCGATGCTTCAAAAATGCGCGAGTGGCTCAGTTGGTGGAGCGCGACCTTGCCAAGGTCGAGGCCGCGGGTTCGAGTCCCGTCTCGCGCTCTTTTTTATTGGTGCGGAAGCCTTGATTTATCAGGGGTTCCGCATTTTTTGTGTCCTTATTTTTGTAGACAGTTGTAGACATCCGCCTATGGATTTTTAAGGCTTTTTGTTTTTTTATCACATTGCCGCGAAAACTTTTCTTCGCTTAATGGATTTGTCCTGAAAGGAGTATCCCCCCTACCATGCACCGCTTTATTTCCTATCTAAAAAAAGATGTGGTTCTGACAGCTGCCTGGCTGTTAGCCATCTGTTCCATGTTTATTATCCCGCCATCTGCCCGCTATATCAGTTACCTCGATCTGCACACACTGATTCTTTTATTCGGGCTGATGACAGCGACTACCGGGCTGCAGGGGATCGGCTTCTTCCGCCGCCTCGGGGAATCGCTACTTCTTCGCATCCGTTCCCTGCGACAGCTGGAGCGCCTTCTGATTCTGCTCTGTTTCTTCTCCAGTATGCTGATTACCAACGATGTCGCTCTGATTACCTTCGTACCATTTGCTCTGGAACTGCTGCAGATGGTAAACCGCAAAGACCGCATTGTTCCCGTTGTCGTCTGTCAGACGCTGGCAGCCAATCTCGGCAGCATGACAACCCCGGTAGGAAATCCGCAGAATTTATATCTGTATTCCCACTTTGGACTCTCGATCCACACATTTTTCCAGACAATCGGACCTTTTTCGCTCCTGTCGCTGGTTTTGCTCCTGGCTATTACCCAGCATACCCCGGCTGAACCGCTTTCGCTTGGTCTTGCCGAGACAAGCACCTTGACCTCTAGGGCACCATATTCACGCCGGCTTTTCGTCTGCTATCTGGGAATGTTTCTCCTCTGCCTAGGAACGGTGGCAACGCTGCTTCCACTGCCGATCCTGTTTATCTTCATCCTTGTGATTGGCTTTTTCGCCAACCCACGGATTTTCTGCCAGATTGACTACTCTCTGCTGATTACGTTCACTGGATTCTTTATCTTTATCGGGAACTTAAAACAGGTAGCAGCTGTAAGCCTTCTGCTCTCGAAGCTTCTAGGCGGACACGAGGTAATCGTCTCCGTCCTCGCCAGCCAGATTATCAGCAATGTTCCAGCTGCCATCCTGTTATCCGGTTTTACCGGCAACGGAAATCTGCTTCTCATCGGCACCAACCTCGGAGGCCTCGGCACCCTGATTGCCTCAATGGCTAGCCTGATTTCCTACAAATCCATCGCCCGGACCTGCCCCGAGCAGAAAGGGAACTATTTCCGCTGGTTTACGGTGGCGAATGTGGGATTTTTAATGATCTTGATAGCGGTATATTTTCTATTTTTTGTATAATCGCATTGCGGTAAAAATATATAGCACATAGCATTAAATCATGGTATGATGTAAAGGCTGTCGAACCTCCAGCAGAAAGGAGGTGAGCTGCGTGGCAGATATTCTTCTCACTTTTCTTATCTCTGTCATAGCAGGTGTAGCCAGCTACTACATATGCAAATGGCTGGACAGAGATAAATAGGCAGCAACAGCCTATACGGATCAGCTCACCGTAACGAGCAAGAAAACCCCCAGAGCGGCAACTCTGGGGGTTTTCATTTTCGCTGCGTAGAATCTTCTCACATTCCTTAGCTAGCTACATCTTATTCTATTTCTGGTGAAATGTCAATATTCCTATATCCAAAAGATATTTTTAGACACAAAAAGAGCGGGTAATGGGGTGCCAAACAGGCGCCAGTGACGCCTGTTTGGCAC
>JBNMLY010000058.1:0-12620 GCA_050875065.1 Otoolea sp.
ATACGAAAGTGACGGATTTGCCGGGCATTTATTCATTGTCGCCATATTCGAGCGAGGAGCTGGTGACGCGCCAATTTATTTTACAAGAACATCCGAAAGGAATCATCAATATCGTGGATGCGACGAACATTGAGCGGAATCTGTATCTGACGATGCAGTTGCTGGAACTGGATATTCCGATGGTTCTGGCACTCAATATGATGGATGAGGTGCGTCAGAACGGAGGTTCCATCCGTGTGAATGAATTGGAAGAAGAGCTGGGGATTCCGGTCATCCCGATTTCCGCGGCGAAAAATGAGGGAATAGGGGAACTGATTGATCATGCGCTCCATGTGACCCATTTTCAGGAAAAACCGGGACGGCAGGATTTCTGCGATGCAGATTATCACGGTGGAGCGGTGCATCGCTGCCTGCACGGCATTATGCATCTGATCGAGGATCACGCGCAGAACGCGGGGATTCCGGTGCGGTTTGCAGCATCGAAGCTGGCGGAAGGAGACGATGAGATAGAGGCGCGTCTAAATTTGGATACGAACGAGAAAGAAACACTGGAACACATCATCTGCCAGATGGAGAAAGAGCGTGGACTGGACCGAGCGGCAGCGATTGCGGATATGCGGTTCGGATTTATCGAGAAAGTCTGTAAACAGACGGTAGTCAAACCGAGGGAAAGCCGTGAGCACCAGAGAAGTGTGAAAATTGATCGGATTTTGACGGGAACCTACACGGCAATTCCAGCATTTATCATAATTATGGGGCTGGTATTCTGGCTGACTTTCAATGTGATCGGAGCGTCGCTTTCAGATGGCTTGGAGCTGGTGATTGGCTGGCTGACCGAGCAGACGGATGCACTTCTGACGGCGGCAGATATCAATCCGGTGCTTCATTCCCTGCTGATTGACGGTGTATGCAACGGTGTCGGAAGTGTTCTGAGCTTTCTTCCGATCATTGTGACTCTGTTTTTCTTCCTGTCTCTTCTGGAAGATAGTGGTTATATGGCACGAGTGGCGTTTGTGATGGATAAGTTACTTCGAAAGATCGGACTTTCTGGGAGGAGCATTGTGCCAATGCTGATCGGCTTTGGATGTACGGTTCCGGGCGTTATGGCAAGCCGGACGCTTTCCTCTGAGCGGGATCGGAAGATGACAATCCTTCTGACTCCGTTTATGAGCTGTTCTGCAAAGATTTCGATTTACGCATTTTTTACAGCAGTATTTTTCCCGCATCATGGCGCGCTTGTTATGATTGGGCTTTATTTGCTGGGGATTGTGGTTGGCATTTTGATGGCGCTTCTCCTGAAAACAACGATGTTTAGGGGGGAAGCTGTCCCGTTCGTCACGGAGCTCCCGAACTACCGGATGCCGGGAGCGCGCAACGTCGGTCAGCTTCTCTGGGAGAAAGCGCGTGATTTCCTGCAGAAAGCGTTTACTGTCATTTTTGTGGCAACAATTCTCATCTGGTTTCTGCAGACCTTTGATCGTCATTTGAACGTCGTGACTAGCTCCCATCAGAGTCTGTTGGCAGTGGTTTCGGGGACGATTGCGCCGCTTTTTGCCCCAATGGGACTTGGTGACTGGCGGATCTGTACGGCGCTTCTGACAGGATTTATGGCGAAAGAGAGCGTGGTATCGACACTGTCCGTTCTTTTTGGTACAACCCAGAGCTTACGAGATGTTCTGACTCCCCTCTCGGCGTCCAGTCTTCTGGTTTTCTGCCTGCTTTATACGCCATGTGTGGCGGCAATCTCGTCGGTAAAACGCGAACTGGGCGGAAAATGGGCCTGCTTTGTCGTAATGGCGCAGTGCGTAATTGCGTGGATTGCGGCGTATGTGACGTATGGTATATTGAGTATTCTATTTGGATAATATCACAGATTGTGCGTGTATCAGGCTCCCTGAAAGGAAACGTGGATAAAAAGAGAACATTTATAAATATGTATTGCTAAAAGTGAAAGTTCTGCGTGGGCTCTGCGAATGTTGACAGCCCGCCCCCCAGGATATATAATATTTCTCAGAAAATAACACCAGCATGGAAGGGGAAACAAATAGAATGAAGAAAATTATTTTAACCGGCGATCGTCCTACCGGGCGCTTACATGTCGGACATTATGTTGGCTCTCTGAGCGAGAGAGTGAGACTTCAGAACTCCGGCAAATTCGACGAGATCTATATTATGATTGCCGATGCGCAGGCGCTGACAGATAACGCGGATCACCCGGAAAAGGTGCGTAAAAATATTCTGCAGGTTGCCCTGGACTATCTGGCTTGTGGAATTGACCCGGAGAAATCGACGATCTTTATCCAGTCGATGGTGCCGGAACTGACAGAACTCAGCTTTTACTATATGAATCTGGTTACGGTATCCCGTGTACAGAGAAACCCTACCGTAAAGGCAGAGATTCAGCAGCGTAACTTCGAGGCAAGTATCCCGGTTGGATTCTTTACTTATCCGATCAGCCAGGCGGCCGATATCACTGCATTCCGTGCGACGACCGTTCCGGTTGGCGAGGACCAGATGCCGATGTTAGAGCAGTGCAAGGAGATCGTTCATAAATTTAACAGTGTGTACGGCGAGACACTGACGGAGCCGGAGATCCTGCTTCCGTCCAACAAGGCGTGCCTGCGTCTGCCGGGTATCGACGGAAAAGCGAAGATGAGTAAGTCGCTTGGAAATTGCATCTACCTGTCTGATTCGGAGACAGATGTGAAGAAGAAGATCATGTCCATGTTTACCGATCCGAACCATCTGCGTGTCGAGGATCCGGGTAAAGTAGAGGGCAATCCGGTCTTCATCTATCTGGATGCATTCTGCCGTCCGGAGTATTTTGCAGAGTTCCTGCCGGAGTACCAGAATCTGGATGAGCTGAAAGCGCATTACCAGAGAGGCGGTCTGGGCGACGTGAAAGTGAAGAAGTTCTTAAACAACGTCATGCAGGCTGAACTGGCGCCGATCCGTGCGAGACGTCAGGAGTGGGAGAAGAGAATCCCGGATGTATTTGAGATTCTGAAAGAGGGAAGCAAGGTTGCAGAGGCGAAGGCCGCTCAGACACTTCATGACGTGAAGGCTTCCATGAAGATCAATTACTTCGATGATGACAGCCTGATCGATACGATTGAGGACTAAGAGAGAAAGTGGAAATTCGGCGCGCGGCTTCCTGGGAGAATGCGGGGAGTGTGCGGTTGAAGCCGAATGGATTTAAGAAGTAAAAGGGAAAAAAGTCTGTTGTCTGGAATTCGAAGGATGCCGGGGGACAGGCTTTTTACTTTTTGTGAAAGAGTTTTTGTTTACAGATGGAAGTCTTTTGAAAAAATCTGGCAAAATCATACTGGTAAGTGCTTTCTTGTGGCGTGATTCCCATCTAAAAACAGTTTACATAGTTTCGGAAATTCGATATAATAATCTGTATCCTGATATAACATAAAGTTATATCAAATATGAAATGAAAGAATGGTATGAGGGGTACACATGAGCAAAAACAAACAATGGGCTAGTAAGCTGGGCTTTATCATGGCGACGGCCGGAGCGGCGATTGGATTGGGAAACTTGTGGAAATTTCCGTATTTGATGGGAAAGAACGGTGGATTTCCATTTCTGATTGCATATCTGTTTTTTATTGTTGTTCTCGGACTTCCGGTTATGATCACGGAGATGTCCCTGGGACGGAAGACGCGGCATGATCCGGTGCAGGCGTATGCGGATATTCACCCGCACGCGCGGATCGTCGGTGTGTTCGGCGTGCTGGCGGCGTTTATTATTTTGAGTTATTACAGCGTCATCGGCGGCTGGATTTTGAAGTATATCGCCAGCTATGTGACGACGGCGGCCGCGCCGGATTTTAATGCGTTTATCGGCAGCAGCGAGCCGGTGATCTGGCATATCATATTTATGGCGGTGACGACAGCGGTCTGCTATTTTGGCATCAATGGCATCGAGAAGGCGAGCAAGCTGATGATGCCGATGCTGCTGGTGCTGTTGTTTGTCATCATTTTCAGGGGCGTGACGCTTCCGGGGGCTTCGAAGGGACTGTTGTTCATCTTCCAGCCGGACTTCTCGGCCTTTACGCTTTCTTCCGTCAGTGCGGCGCCGGGACAGGTATTTTACTCCCTGAGTCTCTGCATGGGTATCACGATCACCTACGGAAGCTATCTGAGCGGAAAAGAAAATATTCCGAAGAGCTGTATGATTATCGGCGGCCTGGATACCGTGATCGCAGTCCTCGCTGGTATCGCGATTTTCCCGGCGGTATTTGCCTTTGGTCTGGAGCCGGGACAGGGACCGGGACTGATTTTTGGTACACTTCCAATGGTATTTGCCAACATCGCAGGAGGAACCTTCTTTGCGGTTCTGTTTTTTGCGCTGGTCTTTTTCGCGGCCGTTACGAGTGCGATCGCACTTCTGGAGGTATGCGCCTCCTTTGCGATTGATTCGCTGGGCTGGGAACGCAAACACGCGGCACTTATAATCGGTACGGCGATCACACTGCTTGGAATTCCGAGTGCGCTGTCCTTCGGAGTGCTTAAAGACGTCACGATTCTGAACCAGTCAGTCTTTGACTTCGCCGGACTGGTAACGGATAATATTTTGATGCCGCTTGGCGGACTCACGATGTGCTACTATGTGGGCTGGAAATGGAAACCGGAGTATCTGCTCGAGGAGATCGAGGCGGACGGCACGAAATTCCGTCTGGGAAAACTCTGGGTGTTCTGCATCCGCTTCCTGACACCGATCATGGTAGGAATTGTCAGCGTGACCGGATTTTATAATCTGTATCTGGCGATCCGGTAGGTAGGCCGGATAAGAATGCCTGCGGAAAATCTACTGCAACCGTTGCATTGCACAGAAGTTTCACTGTAGAGAATTCCGGACTGTGAACACGGATAGAATGGCGTTTAGAACCCGGTTTGGAGGTCTTGATTGATTGACAAAAACAGGAAATTGCCGTATAATTTGTTAAAGTTCAGACAAGGCCACGAGAACGGGGAAAAGATGTGTTTGACAGTGGATCAAAGGCAGAAAAAGAACCGTTTGTGTGGATAATCTGGATGGATTGACAACTTGGGGAAAACTTGAATATAAGACAATTATAAAAATATGGGGATACCGCAGAATGACAGAGAAGTGATTGGGCGGTGTCCCCACTTCGGCTGTGGGGATGAATCAGCAATGAAGCATTGCCACAGGCGGAGAACCTGCACGGTGCGGCCGGGCATACAGAAGTATGAGACGGAGGGCACATGGACAGCTCAAGAAGGAGGACAAGATATGGTTCCGAGAAAGAAAACATTAGCTAAGACAGCGGCGAAAAAGTCGGTTTCGACCGAGGAGAAAAAGGTTCCGTCTGTTGTAGAGAAAAAAGAGACAGCGGTAGCAGAAGTAGTGAAGAAGGAAACAGCAGTAGCGTCCATTCCGAAAAAGGAAACTGCTCTGGCGCATGTGGAGAAGAAAGAGACAGCCGTAGCGCCGGTACAGAAGAAAGAAACTGCTCTGGCGCATGTGAAGAAGAAAGAGACGGCTGTAGCGCCGGTACAGAAGAAAGAAACTGCGCTTGCACACGTAGAAAAGAAAGAGACGGCCGTAGCTGCCGTAGAGAAAAAGGAGACAGCCGTGACAGTGAAGAAAACAACTGCAAAGAGAACTACGAAGACAACTACAACTGCAGCGAAGAAGGAAGCAGTGAAAAAAGAAGTAAAGACAGCTGCATATGTACAGTATGCTGGCTCTGAGGTTTCTATCGAGAAGCTGGAGGCAGAGGCAAAGAAGGCATACGCTGCGCTTGGCCATAAAGAGGAAGAGATCGAGACTCTGACCCTGTATGTAAAACCGGAAGAGCATACGGTTTACTATGTGGTAAACGGGGAAGGATCCAGCGAGTATAAGATTGTGTACTAAGGCGGGAATTCGGTAAAGCGTTTGAACCGATATGCAGAAAGCCTACATATCATATATTCGTTAAAATAGATCGGTGAAATCATTTTAAGAATAATAAAAAGTCAGTTTTGTATCTTTGGTGTAAAAAGAAGGTAGAAAGCTGGCTTTTTTTCTGATAGGAATGTGGGCAGAGAAAGAGCGTAGACTTGCTTTATAGTTACAAAATGATGTGAGTGTGATTCGATGTCCGGCGGTGTGAGGGAAAAAGCAGCCAGAATACGATCCCGGAAGTTAAAGTCAGGCAGATTTCCATGGCACTGTTGATGATTCCCGATAAGATCCAGGCATTCAGACAGAAGACAGAACAAGCCCAGAGCAGCAGAAGGCAGAGGCGCCCGCGGGCGGCAGGGGAATGCAGACAGTGAGGGGATTGAGCCCAAAAGGCAGTCTGGGAAGCAGACTGGGAATAGCGGGCCGGTTTCGGAGAGGAAAAATAGAGCTGTAAGCTCAGGTAAAACAGATGATAGAGAAACAACAGCGCGGCCGCCAGCGCCAGCAATGTATGAAGGACCGCGCAGACAGGATGAAGTTTTGGGGCATAGGGCAGCAGGGCGGAGGCAATCAGGAGAAGCAGGCAATCGTTTGCCTGGCGGGGACGATACAGAGAGAGCTGCGAGTAAAAAAATCCGCCGCAGAGCAGACACCAGAGAAAAAACTCACCGCGCCGGTGCAGCAGGACGCTGATGCTGGAAAAATTGGAGGAAAACAGGTTGCTTCCGCGTGTGAGCAGGAAGGTGGAAAAGGGGAGAAGAACGAACGTAAATATCCATCGAATCATAGGGATAGTGTGGGAAAATGGGGCGGAGACTATACTGGAAAGAAGCGGAAGAGTTCACAGGTAGGCACTTTTAGAAAAGAAAGTGCCGTACGATAACCCGGAAGAAAAATACGGTGCAGATGCGGTTTAGAAGTAGTTGACGGAATTGCTGTTTATGTAATAGTATTATTACTTAGGAAAGATGAGAATCTATCTATATATAAAAAGAAACTAAAATTTAAGCCAGAAACACATCGTTTGTCCAAGGAGAATATGAAAGATTTAGTTTGGACGATGTGAAAATGGCGGATTCATTAGTATAAGAAGGATAATATAAGATCATGATAAATTTACCAGCAGCATTTACCGAACGAATGAAAGAGATGCTCGGCGAGGAGTACGAGGCCTTTATCGCCAGTTATGAGAAAGAACGATCACAGGGACTGCGCGTGAACGGACTGAAAGCGGATCCGGCGGAGTTTGCCAAGACGGCACCATTTTCGCTGAAACCGGTTCCGTGGGCGGCGGAAGGATTTGCTTATGGGCCGGAGGATCGGCCGGGACGTCATCCGTACCACGATGCGGGCGTTTATTATATTCAGGAGCCGAGTGCGATGATTGCAGCCTCACTTTTAAATCCGCAGCCGGGGGAGATCCTTCTTGACCTTTGTGCGGCGCCGGGCGGGAAATCGACGCAGGCGGCGGCCAGACTGGGCGGAGAGGGACTTTTAGTGAGCAATGAGATCCATCCGGCGCGCGCGAAGATTCTTTCCCAGAATATCGAGCGCATGGGAATCCGCAATGCGATCGTGACGAATGAGGATTCAGGGCGTCTGACGAAGTATTTTCCGGCATTTTTTGACGGGATCATCGTGGATGCCCCTTGTTCCGGTGAAGGAATGTTTCGGAAGGATGAGACAGCGGTTGCGGAATGGAGTCCGGAGAATGTGCGCCACTGTGCCGAGCGGCAGCAGGAGATCCTCGAAAATGCCGCGAGGATGCTGAAACCGGGGGGACGGCTGGTTTACTCGACCTGTACCTTTGCGCCGGAGGAGGACGAGCAGGCGATCGGGAATTTCTTAGAAGGGCATCCAGAGTTTACGATAGAGGAAACGCCGGACTATCCGGGACTTTCCCACGGCGTTCCTGCCTGGGGCGCGGGCGTGACGGATGGAATCGAGAAAACCGTCCGTATCTGGCCGTACCGGACCGAGGGAGAGGGACATTATGCGGCGCTTCTTCGGAAGACGGGCGAGCCGGAGACGGTAAAACGCAAATATCCGGCCTCGATGAAGGATAAGAAGCTTTTGACAGTATATGAGGATTTCTACAAAGAAGTGCTGACAGAACCGAAGAAATGGACCGCGGATGGCACGATGACGCTGTTTGGCGACCAGCTTTACCGGACGCCGGAGGAGATGGTTGATTTCAAGGGACTGCGGGTGCTTCGGCCGGGACTCCAGATGGGAGAATTTAAGAAAAACCGCTTTGAGCCGTCCCACGCGCTGGCGCTCGCCCTGCATCCGTCGGAGGTGAAGCAGAGCGTGAATCTTACTGCCGATGCCCCGGAGACGGCGGCATATCTGCGCGGCGAGACGATCCAGCTTTCGGAAGAAGATGCCGGAAAAGGCTGGTGCCTCGTGACCGTGGACGGATATTCGCTCGGATGGGGAAAGAAGAGCGGCGGGACGCTGAAAAACCACTATCCGAAGGGACTTAGAAAGCAGTATTAGGGGATTTTAAAATGGATTGCCAAAAAAGGAAAAATCCTCCGGCATCGGAGCCGTAAATTCCATCTTCTCCCCGGTAATCGGATGCCGGAATGACACCGTATAAGAGTGAAGCGCCTGCCGTCCGATGAGGCGGTAATCCGGGTTGTATAAAAAATCGCCTAAAAGCGGGTGTCCGATGGCTTTCATATGGACCCGGATCTGGTGGGTACGTCCGGTTTCCAGGCGCAGACGGACGAGAGAGGCGTCGAGATCATCCCGGTAGGCGAGACGCTGATAATGGGTGACGGAGTGTTCACCATGCTCCATATCGATACAGCGCTCGATGGTCGAGCCGTCTTTTCGGGCGATCGGCAGGTCGATGGTGCCGGATTCGTCCGGTTTTCCGGAGACGATCGCGAGGTATTCGCGGCGTATTTCTTTATTCGCAGTCATGGCGGAGAGAAATGCGCCGCTTATTTTATGTTTGGCGATCAGCAGAAGTCCGGTGGTATCGCGGTCTAAGCGGTTTACGGCGCGGAAGACGAAATGTTCACCGCACGAGGCGAACCGGTATGCGAGGGCATTTGCCAGCGTATTTTCATGGTGTCCCTGGGATGGATGGACGGGCATTCCGGCGGCTTTGTTGAGGATCATAAGATCTTCGTCTTCATATATAATGTCGATCGGAAGCTTAACCGGAAGAATATCGGAGGAAACAGGTTCATCCGGCAAAAACAGCGTCAGGGTATCTCCAAGCCGGAGCGGTGTGTTTAGCCAGGACGGCGTTCCGTTCAGGCAGATCTGCTCTGGATTCTGTTTGAGCTCGATAAGGATCCGCCGGGAATATCCGGACTCCCGGAGGAAGGTGCCGATGTTGGCGGCTTTGTTTTTATCTGTAATGGTGTATGATAATGTCCGTTTCATTTAAGGAACCTCTTTAGTGTGAAAAGTGCCTGATTTTTGCTAATCAATGTTTTGGATTGCAGTGTGTAAGTGTGGCAGTATGGAAAAATTGTCATGCCGACACAGTTGCGATGCCAATAAGAATAACATAAAAGCGGGATGGCTGCAATGTTAGAGTGAAATTTGTTTCTGTTTACAGCCGAGCCATTTTGGAATAGGAAATGCCATATGATAACGTGTAACGAAATTTTTAAGGATTCTCGAAACCCTATTGACTTGCCGTCAAAAACCTAGTATCATTACTAATAAATAAGGCTGTTTTTATTCAAATTGCTTATAAGTAAAACTAATAAATACAATGCAGAGAAAAGGAGAATGAACGATGGCAAAAGTAGGAATTGTAATGGGAAGCGATTCGGACATGCCGATCATGGCGCAGGCAGCAGATTTTCTGGACAAGATGGGGATTGATTATGAGATGACAATCATTTCTGCACACCGTGAGCCGGACATCTTTTTTAACTATGCAAAATCCGCGGAGGAAAAAGGATTCAAGGTTATCATTGCTGGTGCTGGCAAGGCAGCGCATCTGCCGGGTATGTGCGCGGCACTGTTCCCGATGCCGGTTATCGGTATCCCGATGAAGACCTCGGATTTAGGCGGTGTTGATTCTCTGTATTCGATCGTCCAGATGCCGTCCGGCATTCCGGTTGCAACCGTAGCGATCAACGGCGGCAAGAATGCGGGTATTCTGGCAGCAAAGATTCTGGCTACGTCCGATCCGGAGCTGTTAGCGAAGTTAAAGGCATACTCCGAGGAGATGAAGAACGAAGTAGCCGGCAAGGATGAGAAACTGCAGAAGCTGGGTCATAAAGAGTATCTGGCACAGAAATAAAAGATGGATGCAAAGATTGCATTCTGTGAAATTGCCGCAGGGTAATGAGACATCCAGATAAAAGAGGCCCTGTAAATTAAAATATAATCAAGGACATACGGAGGAAAACCATGGATTACAAGAATTCCGGAGTAGATATTGAGGCTGGTTACAAGTCGGTAGAACTGATGAAAGAGCATGTAAAGAAAACCATGCGTGAAGAAGTGCTGGGAGGTCTGGGCGGATTTGCCGGTGCATTCTCCCTGGCAAAGATTAAAGAGATGGAAGAGCCGGTTCTTTTATCCGGTACGGACGGCTGCGGCACCAAGGTAAAGCTGGCGATCATCATGGACAAGCATGACACAATCGGTATCGACGCGGTTGCAATGTGTGTCAACGATATTGCGTGTGCAGGCGGCGAGCCGCTGTTTTTCCTGGATTACATTGCCTGCGGCAAGAACTATCCGGAAAAGATCGCGGATATCGTAAAGGGCGTTGCGGAAGGATGTTTACAGTCAGAGGCCGCTCTGATCGGCGGCGAGACAGCCGAGCATCCGGGACTGATGCCGGAGGAAGATTATGATCTGGCTGGCTTTGCAGTCGGCGTGGTTGACAAGAAGGACATGATTACCGGTGAAAACCTGAAACCGGGCGATGTGCTGATCGGTATGGCATCCACCGGCGTTCACAGCAATGGTTTCTCTCTGGTCCGCAAGGTATTTGAGAAAGAACTCAATAAAGAAGGACTGGAGACCTACTACGAGGAGCTGGGAACGACACTCGGCGAGGCACTGTTAGCTCCGACCCGTATCTATGTAAAGGCACTCAAAGCAGTGAAAAAAGCAGGTGTGACCGTCAAAGCATGCAGCCATATCACAGGCGGCGGTTTCTACGAGAACGTACCGCGTATGTTGAAAGACGGCGTCCGCGCAGTCATCAAGAAAGACAGCTATCCGGTTCCGCCGATCTTCGGTATGCTGGCGAAGAAGGGCGATATCGAGGAGCACATGATGTACAACACCTACAACATGGGTATCGGTATGGTCGTAGCTGTTGATGCAGCCGATGCAGAGCGCGCGATGGAGGCGATGAAGTCCGCCGGCGATACACCGTACATCATCGGGTCCATTGAGGCAGGCGAAAAGGGAGTAACATTATGCTAAGAGTCGTTGTAATGGTATCCGGCGGCGGTACAAACCTGCAGGCGATCCTGGATGCGGTCGATAACGGCAAGATCACGAATGCGGAGATTGTGGCAGTTATCAGCAACAATGAGGGCGCTTACGCGATTGAGCGCGCGAAAAACCACGGTGTTCCGGCGTTTGTCGTGACTCCGAAGGCGTATGAGGCGCGCGATGCGTTCAATGAGGCACTTTTAGAGACCGTCAAAGCGTGCAAGCCGGATCTGATCGTGTTGGCTGGATTCCTGGTTAAGATTCCGGCGGCTATGATCGAGGCATACAGAAATAAGATTATCAATATCCATCCGTCCCTGATTCCGTCCTTCTGCGGTGTCGGCTATTACGGACTGAAGGTGCATGAGGCGGCGCTGGCGCGCGGCGTCAAGGTGACGGGCGCGACGGTTCACTACGTGGATGAGGGGACTGATACCGGTCCGATTCTCTTCCAGAAGGCCGTAGAAGTGCAGCCGGATGACACGCCGAAGACGCTGCAGCAGCGTGTGATGGAACAGGCAGAGTGGGTACTGCTTCCGCAGGCGATCGATGCGATTGCAAACGGAAGAATATAAGGAGAAGAACATGAAAGTTTTAATCGTTGGCAGTGGCGGACGTGAGCACGCGATCGCGTGGAAAGTAGCTCAGAGTCCGAAGGTAGATAAGATTTACTGTGCACCGGGCAATGCGGGAATTGCAGAGTATGCGGAGTGTGTGCCGATCGGCGCGATGGAATTTGACAAGCTGGCGGCATTTGCGAAAGAGCATGAGGTTGACCTGACCGTGATCGGCATGGACGATCCGCTGGTTGGCGGTATCGTGGATGTGTTTGAGGCACAGGGACTGCGTGTATTTGGACCGAGAAAAAATGCGGCGATCCTGGAAGGATCGAAGGCTTTTTCCAAGGATCTGATGAAGAAATACAACATTCCGACCGCGGCATACGAGACATTTACCGATCCGCACAAGGCACTGGAATATTTACAGACCGCAAAGATGCCGATCGTTCTGAAAGCGGACGGCCTGGCACTCGGAAAAGGCGTTCTGATCTGCAATACTCTGGAGGAAGCAGAAGCAGGCGTCAAGGAGATCATGGAGGACAAGAAGTTCGGTTCTGCCGGCAACCAGATGGTTATCGAGGAGTTCATGACAGGACGCGAGGTTTCCGTTCTTTCCTTCGTCGATGGCGATACGATCCGTATCATGACATCCTCCCAGGATCATAAGCGGGCGCTGGACGGCGATCAGGGCTTGAATACAGGCGGCATGGG
>JBNMLY010000059.1:0-12611 GCA_050875065.1 Otoolea sp.
ATTAAAGACAATCGCGGTCATAGCGGAGGACATTTCGCCGACGAAGGCGGAAACACCGAGCTGGCAGCAGGCGATCAGATGGCGCAGGGACGGAGCCCGGAAGCGGAATCCGACCTGATTGTTTTTGCCAAGATAATGTGTGCTGCAGATGCTCATGGTTACGATCGGGCAGAAAGCCGTCGCCAGCGCCGCGCCGGTAAGTCCCAGACCTGCCGGGAACATGAAGACGTAGTCAAACACGATGTTGAACATACTTCCGGCGATGGAGCCGAGCATTGCGATCGCCGGGGCGCGGTCATTGCGCGCAAACGCCGTGAATGCGTAGTTGGACATAAAAAACGGTGAGGCAACCAGAATAATGCGGAGATACTGTTTTCCGAGCGCAGTCAGCCCTGCATCTGCACCGAGAAGCTGCAACGCTTTGTCCGGGATGAAAATACCTGCCAGCACCAGTGGGATGCTGATCAGGATGTCCCAGGTGACGGCGGAGAGAAAATAAAAGTCGGCGCTTTTGCCCCGTGCGCGGTCGATCGCATACCGGGTTGCCGAGCCGATTCCGATCATCGAGCCGATCGCATAGATTAGCCCGTAAACTGGCAGAATCAGGTTTAAAACCGCCAGACCGTCTGCGCCGGAGTAGACCGAGATAAAATAGGTGTCCGCCAGAATGTAGACGGAGATTCCCAGCATACCGGCCATGCTTTGAAGAATGTATTTAAAAAATTTCTGTAACATAAAAAACTCCCTTTTTGATTGTGATTTGGGTTGGATTTAAAAACTTATCCTCATCACGGATCCAGGAAGGGAAGAGTGCGTTTAAAACGTATCATAATATATAAAAATCTCCCTTGTATGCGTTCTCATAAACGGTAACGACCATTGTACCGAAGAATGGGAACAAATACAAGGGAGAAAGAGCTTTTCTTAGAGTTTTTCTGCCCGCTCCTTGATATTCTGATGGAAATTGATGATATCATGCTCATATTCCTCATCCATCAGCGGCGAGGTGATCATGAAATCAGCGGTTGCCTTGTTGTTGGCGATCGGGATATCGTAGACTTGTGCGATACGCAGAAGTGCCTTGACGTCCGGATCATGCGGCTGGGCGGTCAGGGGATCCGAGAAGAAAATGATAAAATCAACCTGTCCCTCGACAACCTTGGCGCCGATCTGCTGGTCGCCGCCTAAAGGACCGCTGTTGTAGCCCTTGACCGGAAGCCCGGTATATTCTGTAATCATGCGGGCGGTCGTGCCGGTTCCGCATAAGAAATGTTTCTTGAGGATCTCTTTGTTGGTCTCGCACCAGTCGATGAGTTCGCGCTTTTTATTGTCGTGTGCGATCAGTGCGATATTTTTCTGTTTTCGAATTGTCATTGTTAAAAAATCCATAGAATCACTCTCCTTTGCCATGATTTTTGCATAGCTGATGAACATTGTCAAGAAAATGTCGGATATTTTGCAAAAAAATTACGAATTTTTTTTCCCGGATGCACAGAAAGTCTGTGCAAAGGAAAGGGAACCGGCGCAAGGTGTTCAGGGAACAGGGCAGATTCTGTGATTGGCAGCGTGTGTGAACAGCAACAATTCATAGAGAGATGTGTGTTTTTCTTTTTACAGGAATTGCAAGAAACATAGAAATCATGCTATACTACGAGAATAGTGGAACAGGAGGAACGAAAAAGATATATGTCTGCTGAAAATACAACAAACACAGGGGCACAGGAGGCGGAGAGCGCAGAAAAGTATGCGGTCGAAGTGAAGAATGTGACCAAGATATATAGGCTGTATGATAAACCGATTGATCGCTTGAAGGAATCGCTGAGCATCAGTCACAAAGAATACCACAAGGATTTCTACGCGCTGAGTGACCTTTCCTTTACAGTTGAAAAAGGTCAGACGGTCGGCATCATCGGTACGAATGGTTCGGGTAAATCGACAATCCTTAAGATCATTACCGGCGTCCTCACGCCGACGACCGGCGAAGTAAATGTGCGTGGCAAGATCTCGGCGCTGTTGGAGCTGGGAGCCGGTTTTAATCAGGATTATACCGGTATCGAAAATATCTATATGAACGGCACGATGATGGGATATACCAAAAAAGAGATGGATGCGAAGCTGCCGGAGATTCTCGAATTTGCCGAGATCGGCGATTTCGTCTATCAGCCGGTCAAGACGTACTCGAGCGGTATGTTCGTGCGTCTGGCATTTGCGCTGGCGATCAACGTTGAGCCGGAGATCTTGATTGTCGATGAGGCGCTTTCGGTCGGAGACGTCTTTTTCCAGTCCAAGTGCTACCGCCGGATGGAGGAGATCCGCAAGAACGGCACGACGATTATCATGGTAACCCACGATATGGGAAGTATCATCAAATACTGCGACAAGGTTGTGCTGCTCAATAAGGGCGAATTTATCGCACAGGGTTCGGCAGGCAAGATGGTTGATCTGTACAAAAAGATTCTGGCCGGGCAGATGGACGCGCTGCGTGCAGAGTTGGAAGTGATGAACGATTTTTCGGGAGATAAGGTAGTAAAAGCGGAGAAATCGGGAGTTGGAAGTGCGGAGAACGGTGCGTCTGGAAATGGGACAGACGGCGGAGAAAATCCGGTAACCGGAAATACGGATGCCGGAAACATTGCGGGTGGAAATGGAAATGGCTCCGGGGCAATGGAGGGCACCGCAGAAAATGGTTCCGGTTCAGCATCGGACGGTACTGGAAATCCGGCGGGTTCGAACGGAAAAACAGCGAAAAAGCCGGGCCTAATGCGCGACAAGATGACGATCAACGCAAACCGCGAGGAGTACGGCGACGGCCGGGCGCAGATCTTCGATCTGGGGCTGGTGGATGCGCGCGGCAATATCACAAACCTCCTTTTGAAGGGCGAAGAGTTTACCATCCGCGAGCGCATCCGTTTCAATGCACCGATTCAGGCACCGATCTTTACGTATACGATCAAGGATAAAAAGGGAACCGATCTGACCGGCACGAACACCCTGTTTGAGGGAACGGATGTCCATCCGGTCAAGGAGGGCGATATCTACGATGTTGCATTCACCCAGAAGATGACCCTGCAGGGCGGTGAATACCTGCTGTCCATGAGCTGTACCGGATTTGAGGGCGGCGAGCACGTGGTCTACCACCGTCTCTACGATGTGGCCAATATCACGGTTATTTCCAATAAGAATACGGTCGGCGTCTACGACATGGAACCGGATGTGGCAGTCAAGTTATCACCGGCTGGAGAGGCGGCGAAGCAGGCGGAGTCGCTCAGTGCAGACGAGGCGGCACAGGAGAACTTGCAGGCGTGATGCATGGGTATAAATGCGGTTGAGGCAGTCAGGGCGTTTTGAAAATGGGAAAACGCCTGGGTGTCCGACTGTGAGAGATTGAGAATGACTGAAACAGGTAACATACCGGTTTGGGATATGATACAAGGAGAAATAAGATGAAAAAAATCAATCAGGAGCTGATCGCTCTGTTTGATAAGTATGGCAGTGACCGGCGCCGGGCGCTGCGGGAAAATAAAAAGCTTTCCTATCTGTACGCACTGGCGGATCTGCGGGAAAACCTGTTGGACTGGTACAAATTTGACTCAGAACAGCAGGCGCTGCAGATCGGGGCGGATGCGGGCGCAGTGACAGGATTGCTGGCCAGACGCTTATCGTCGGTAACGGTGCTGGATGCTTCCGAAGAAAATCTGGAAGTAGTGCGCCAACGTTTCCAGGCAGAGCCGGAGCTGGCGGCGAAGATCCGCTATGTCTGTGCGGATGTGGAGACGTATGCGAAGGAAGCAGCGGAGCGCGGCGAGACATATGGATATGTAACGCTGATCGGAGGACTGACGGCAGTGGATAAGGCTGGACGCGCGGCACAGATGGCAGCTGCAAAGCAAATGCTTTCGGAACAGGGAACCCTGATCGCGGCGGCTTCCAACTGGTTTGGCGTGAAATACATGGCAGGCGCAGAGCGGGAGACGGGTGCACTTTCCCAGAACGAAATGAAGCAGCTTCTTCCGGATGGTGCATTTTACTATCCGATGCCGGACTACCGGACCGCGGGCGAGATTTTTTCCGAGGCCTATCTGCCGAAAAAAGGCGATTTGACCGGTGTCCTGCCGCTTTACGACTGTCCACAGTACATGCTGATGGATATGGGAGCGGCGCTCGATGCGGCCTGTGAGGATGGCCGTTTCCCGGAATTTGCGAACGCATTTTTAGTATTCTGGCAGAAAAATGGTACGCCGGAGGCTAAAAAAGCCGCAGAAGTGAATACAGAAGTGGCTGAGACGGAAGCTGCGGAAGGGGCAGTTGCAGAGGTAAAAACGGCGGCACATACCTTTGAAGAGAATGCTTCACAGAACGTGATCTACGTGAAATACAACCGCACCCGCGAAGACCGCTTCCAGATCCGGACCGAAATCCGGGAGAAGAATGGCGAACGTGAGGTCTGGAAGACGGCGCTCTACCCGGAGGGAAAGGCGCATATCCAGTCTTTTGAAGAAAAGTATCAGGTGCTTGACCGTCAGAACCCGTCGCTGAAGCTGGCAAAACCGGAGTTTCTGGACGAGGGGCTGACTGCAGTATTTCCGTATTTAGAGGGAAAAACGCGGGCGGAACTTCTGGGAGAAACGTTGACCGCCCAGGGCGCAGAGGCGGCAGTTTCCGCAATTCGGGCTGCGATGGACGAGATCTACGGCATCCGCCCGGAGGAGCGCAAGCCATTTGCGGTGACACCGGAATTTATCCAGGTGTTTAATGCGTTGGGCGAGCTGGATTCTTATCGGGATGAAAAGGATGATAAAAATGATAAGGCGACGGGCACGGTAGACTTAACGGAAAAATGGGATGTGGACATTTCGGACGAGCAGGGAAACAGTGAGAAGACAGAAAATGGCAACGGATGGACTTCTTTGGGAGCGATTCTTGCGGATGAGAGCTACAGCGCCTCCAATATTGATGCTCTCTTTGAAAATATGCTGGTGACAGCGGACGGAACCTATGCGATCGACTACGAGTGGGTCTTCCTATTCCCGGTTCCGGCTGGATTTGTGAAATACAGGACACTGGTTTATTTCTACCGTCGTTACAAGAGTTTGTTAGGCGGTCAGACTGAGCGTGAATTTATCGGACAGTTCCCGGAGTATGTGAAAGCGGATGAGAAGCTTCTTTCGCTGTACGAAACGATGGAACGCGGCTTTCAGGAGTATGTGCACGGGGAGAACCAGCGCACCTACCAGGAAGATTACATGGTAAAGACCAAGACATTGGCCGATCTTTCTCATGTGGACGGAGAACTTGCGAGAGCCAATGAGCGTCTGGATGCACTCCGGGCAGAAAATTCGGAAAAAGACACGGCACTCCGCAAGGTGCAGGAGGTACAGCGTCTGACGAATAACCATGTGGCAAATCTGGACGTCATCATTTCCGATCTGCGCCATGAAAATGCGGAGCTGGGCAAGACGCTGACCTACTTAAATGGTCATGAGGCGGTCATTTTCAAGGTGCGCCGCAAGATTGGACAGGCATTTAACCGGTGCTATCCAAAGGGCACGATCCGCCGCAAAAAGCTGGGCTACTGGAAGCGGACGATCCTGCATCCGGGCAAAATGATGAAGATGTATATGACCGAGGAAGGAAAGAACTTCATCAAGGGTGATTTCGAGATCGGCGAAGAATATTTACAGTACGGAAAAATCTGCCTCCCGAAGGTGGAACATCCGACCGTTTCCATTGTGATCCCGGTTTATAACCAGATCCATTACACCTACCTGTGTTTACAGTCAATTCTGGAGCACACGAAGGATGTGAGCTACGAAGTCATCATCGCGGACGACGTTTCAACCGATGCGACCGAGCATCTGGCGGAATTTGCCGAAAATCTGGTCATCTGCCGCAATCAGACGAACCAGGGCTTTCTCCGCAACTGCAATCAGGCGGCGAAGGCGGCGCGCGGCAAGTACGTGATGTTTTTAAATAACGATACGCAGGTAACGGAAGGCTGGCTGAGCTCTCTGGTAAACCTGATTGAATCCGACCCGACCATCGGTATGGTGGGCTCGAAGCTGGTCTACCCGGACGGACGTCTGCAGGAAGCTGGAGGTATCATCTGGAGCGATGGTTCCGGATGGAACTACGGCCGTCTCGATGATCCGGACAAGGCTGAATATAACTACGTCAAGGATGTAGACTATATTTCCGGTGCGGCAATCCTTTTATCCACCGCACTCTGGAAGCAGATCGGCGGTTTCGACGAGCGGTTTGCCCCGGCGTACTGCGAGGACTCAGATTTGGCATTTGAGGTGCGGAAAGCGGGCTACCGCGTCGTTTACCAGCCAAAATCCAAGATCATCCATTTCGAGGGTATCTCCAACGGAACGGATGTCAATGGAACCGGCCTGAAACGGTATCAGGTGGAAAACAGCGAGAAGCTGAAAGAAAAATGGAAAGAGGAGTTCAAGAACCAGTGCGTCAACACCGGCAATCCGAACCCATTCCGCGCACGCGAGCGCAGCATGGGCAAGAAGATCATCATCGTGATCGACCACTATGTGCCGACGTTCGATAAGGATGCCGGTTCCAAGACGACGTTCCAGTATCTGAAAATGTTCCTGAAAAAAGGCTATGTGGTAAAATTTATCGGTGACAATTATCTGCATGAGGAACCATATACGTCAGTTCTGGAGCAGATGGGAATCGAGGTCCTCTACGGACAGGAATATCTGACGGGAATCTGGGACTGGCTGGTGAAGAATGGAAAAGATATCCATGTGGCATATCTGAACCGCCCGCATATCGCGACAAAGTATGTGGATTTCATCAAGGAACACACGGATATCAAGATGATTTATTACGGTCATGACCTTCATTTCATGCGTGAATTCCGTGAATATGAGCTGACGGGCGATGTGAAGAAGCGTCAGGAATCCGAATACTGGAAATCCATCGAGTTCTCGCTCTTCCATAAAGTAGCGGTATCCTATTATCCGTCCTATGTCGAGGAAGAGGCGATCCACGCTGTTGATGAGACGATCCCGGTCAAGGCGATCACGGCGTATGTCTATGAGGAGTTCTTGCAGAACTTAAACAAAGACTTTGCCAAACGGGAAGGACTCCTGTTTGTTGGCGGTTTCGCGCATCCGCCGAACGCAGACGCGGTTCTCTGGTTTGCGAAGGAAGTATTCCCGAAGATCCGGGAACAGATCAAGGTCAACTTCTATATCGTAGGTTCCAAGGTGACCGATGAGATCAAAGCACTCGAACAGCCAGGCAACGGCATTATCGTCAAAGGTTTCGTGAGCGAAGAAGAACTCGCCGATCTGTACCGTAATTGCCGGATAGTGGTAGTTCCGCTCCGTTACGGCGCGGGCGTCAAGGGCAAGGTCGTAGAAGCCATCTACAACGGCGCCCCGATCGTTACCACTTCCGTCGGCAGCGAGGGAATCCCGGACGTAGAAAAGGTCCTTCTCGTCAAAGATCAGCCGGACGAATTTGCCGAGACGGTCGTAGACCTCTACAACGATGAAAAACGCCTGGAAGACCTGGCAGAGAAAACACAGGTTTATATCCGCGAGCATTTCAGTATCGATGCGGCCTGGGATGTGATTAAAGAAGATTTTGAATAAAATGCAAGAAATTGTATAAAAAGAAAACGATCAGGGCAATGTGCTTCTGATCGTTTTTGTTATGAGAAAGTAGGTAGAGCTTTTGGTGTAGAACAGCTAAATACAAAAAATTCATACACAGAGTCTACTTGAGTGTGTGTAAAATTATTAATTTTTAAATGATTTTAATTTGAATCTGGTACTTAGACTGTTCTGTTTTTTCATAAACAGCACTTGTTGAAAAAAATTGAGAGTTTGATATTGCCGGAAGTCTGGTTCGGTCGGAAAGCTTTCCATATTTTGGTGTATATCCAAATTCTCCCATAATAAACTTAACGATTCTGCCAACATTTTGACGTGCAGTAGCATTTGCATTGTTTTTTAGCACACACACAGGAAAGGTGCTGTTTTCATCGAAATGTTCCTCTAGCTCTTTGGCTATAAGAGTTAAAACTGGAAGTTCCATATCAGATGCGATTATCATTTTATTGACAATTTCAGGTTGTGATAAATAGTTACAGATATCTACCACTCCCGTCCTTGAACCATTTATATCGAGCATCTTAGTCCTTGCAAGGAACGTTGTCATATCCATCATAAAATAGCCCTCCTTTATGTTGCATATATGATACATTATCTTGATATATTTAATGTATCATATATGCAACATAATGTAAAGCTTTTTTGATAAATATGTTGTCTAGTAAAATTGATATTTGTATTATTGTGCGTTCTTCCGAAGTGCTTCCACCCGTCCATACTTCCGATACATCAAAAGTTCGAACACGACCATACAGCTCCATCCGATCGTCGTACCAATCGCTACGGCCTGGATTCCCAGATGTCCAAACAGCGCATAGCTGATCACAACGCGGATCGGGATTTGTACCAGCGTCGCGAACAGGGTAATCATCAGGTGCCCGATTCCACGGTAATATCCCTGAAACGTATTTGTGATGGCACTGATAAAGTAAAAGCTGGCCATCGGCACCAGGTAGGACATTCCCTGCCGCAGCGCTTCCGTTTCGTTTGGTTTCAAGAAAATACCGAGCAGCGGATGACGGCAGAACAGCACGACCACTGCGGTCAGGACGATGTAAATTTCCGCGATGACCAGCATTTTCCGAAGTCCTTTCGGAATCCGGTCATACTCCTTTGCACCGAGGTTCTGCGCGGAGAATGTCGTGATGGATGCCGCGAGGCTGTCGCCCGGGGCGAGCACGTAACTGTCGATGATGGAGACGGCATTAAAAGCAGCGACCGCATCGACGCCAAGCGCGTTGACGCCGGACTGAACGAGCAGACGGCCAACGTAGAGAATCGTCTGCTGAACGGCGGAAATGGAGCTGAAGTCGATCGTCTTTTTGAGCATCGAGGTTTTCAGCTTCAGATCCCGGAAGCCGAGGCGCAGGAGCGGCACCTTCGCCCAGATATAGAGGAAGAGGGCGAGTGCGGAAACCGCCTGCGAAATGATCGTTGCGATCGCGGCCCCGGGAACGCCGAGGCGGCAGATGCCGACTAAGAATACATCCAGAAATACATTGACAACGGTCGTCAAGATCAGGACGTAGAGCGGCGCTCTGGAATCTCCGATCGCGCGCAGGGCAGCGGAGAAAATATTATAAAAAAAGGTAAAAATAAGACCTAGTGAGATAATCTGCAGATACAGGGCCGCCTGCGCCGAGATTTCCTCCGGCGTCTGTGTCAGACGGATAAATAGGCGGCTTCCGGCCAGTGAGATTCCGGCCAGCACGATGGTCAAGAGCAGGCCGGAGAGCACCGAGGTCGCAAATTCATCCTTTAAATCCCGATACTCTTTTGCTCCAAAATAACTTGCCATCAGAATCGACGCGCCGAGCGACAGGCCGACAATCAGGAAGGTCAGGATATTCATGATCGGACCGGCCGCGCCGACTGCCGCTAGAGCTTCTTTTCCATAAAATTGCCCCACGACCACGGAATCGACGGTGTGGTAGAGCTGCTGAAAGAGATTTCCAAATACCAGCGGAACCGCGTAGGCGATCAGATGCCCGGTTATATTTCCTTTTGTCATATCACGAGCCATAAGCATTTCCTCCCAAGTCATGCCGCTGTCACGTTTTTGCAGTTTACGTTCGTTTCACGAAATGACTGACTGTATACAGCGGACTTTATTTCCAAATCATAACTAAGATTGTAGCACGGAACGGAGTGTCTGCCAAATAAAAAAATCCACCGATTCATGCAAAAAAATCAACATAATGTTGCTGTTTGTGCAAAGAAAATATCGAAATTGCCTGGAAAGCCGTGTGACCGGTACAAAACCGCCCCAGCTAGTGGAAATCACCAGGAAAATGTGATAAAATATATAAGCTAAACTGGGTTTAATAGCATTTGGCGGATGGATCTATGCCGAAATCAAGGCATTCAAGATAGAAACAGTGACAAATCAAAGGAAAACAACAGACAGAAAGGAAGTACAGTATGCAGGCAATCATTCTGGCTGGCGGACTGGGGACGCGGCTTCGCAGCGTGGTAAGCGACCGTCCGAAACCGATGGCGTTAGTCGAAGGGAAGCCGTTTCTGGAGTATGTGCTTCAGGGACTGAAAAAAAGCGGAATTGACGATATTATTTTTGCCGTTGGTTATAAGGGCGGCATGGTGGAAGAATATTTTGGAGACGGATCACAGTTCGCCATCCGGGCGCGGTATGCGTATGAGGAAGAACTGCTCGGCACGGCGGGCGCGATCAAGAATGCCGGGAAATATGTGACGGACGAGCAGTTTTTTGTCCTGAACGGCGATACATTTTATCAGATGGATTTCGGTAATTTAAGCCGGATTCAGGAGAAAAAAAATCTAGAGATGGCGCTGGTCCTGCGCGGTGTGCCGGATATCTCCCGCTATGGGGCGGCGCGCCTGACCGACGGAATGCTGACGGCCTTTAATGAGAAGAATGGCAATACCGGGGCGGGCACGATCAACGGCGGCGTGTACCTGATGAAGCGGGAACTGCTTGACGAGATTCCGGAGGGCAAGGTTTCGCTGGAAAATGAGTGCATTCCGAAGTGGATGCAGGAGGGACGCCGTCTGGGCGGTATCGTGAACGATGGGTATTTCATCGACATCGGTGTGCCGGAGGACTATTTCCGGTTTCAGGAGGACGTAAGAAAAGGAGACATCACATGGTAATCAGAGGAAGAGCGCCGCTGCGCGTGAGCTTTGGCGGCGGCGGTACAGATGTAGAACCGTTCTGTGTGGAACAGGGCGGCGCCATCATCGGAAGTACTATCAATAAATATGCATATTGTTCGATCATTCCGAGGGATGATGATCAGATCACAGTTCATTCACTCGATTTTGATATGACGGTCAAATACAACGCGAAGGAAAATTACGTCTGCGACGGACGGCTGGATCTTGTCACAGCGGCGCTGCGGGCGATGGATATCAAACAGGGGTGCGAGGTCTATTTACAGTGCGATGCACCGGCTGGATCGGGTCTTGGAACCTCCTCGACCGTGATGGTGAGTCTTCTGACCGCGATGGCGCGCTGGAAGGGAATCACGCTGGATAATTATGCGATGGCAGATCTGGCCTACGGCGTAGAGCGGATCGATCTGGGAATTTCCGGCGGCTATCAGGATCAGTATGCGGCGACCTTCGGCGGTTTCAACTTTATCGAATTTCACGGGCGCAACAACGTCGTGGTAAACCCGCTTCGTATCCGCCGCGACGTCATCAACGAGCTGCAGTATAACCTGTTGTTATGCTACACGGGAAATATCCATGTATCTGCGAATATTATCAAGGATCAGGTCAACAACTATAAGAAACCGGACGCATTTCAGGCGATGTGCGAGGTAAAAGCACTTTCCTACGCGATGAAGGACGAGCTTTTAAAGGGAAATCTCCACAATTTCGGCCGCCTTCTGGACTATGGCTGGGAGAGTAAGAAGCGGATGAGCAGCAAGATCACCAATCCGCAGATTGATATGCTTTATGATGAGGCGAAAAAAGCGGGCGCACTTGGCGGCAAACTTCTGGGCGCCGGTGGAGGCGGTTTCCTCCTTATGTACTGCCCGTACAACGTCAAACATCAGGTAGCACGCCGGATGGAAGCAGCGGGCGGACAGCTCATGGACTGGAACTTTGAGCTGCGCGGCGCGCAGAGCTGGATCTGCGATGAAGACCGTTGGAATTACCGTGACATTCAGGTACAGATGCCGGATAAGGAGTATACCTTCCATGTGTAAGAAGAATTGTAAAGTAGTATTTCTTGACCGCGACGGCACGATGAACGTGGAGGTTAATTACCTTCACCGTAAGGAAGATTTGAAGCTCATAGATGGTACCGCAGAGGCGGTCCGCCTCCTGAATGAGGCTGGATATAAGGTAATAGTCGTTACTAACCAGGCGGGCGTGGCGAGAGGTTATTATACGGAAGAGGATGTAAAAATCCTTCACAACTATATGAATGAGGTTCTGGGGCATGACGGCGCGCACGTAGATGCGTTCTACTACTGCCCGCACCACCCGGAGCACGGGATTGGCGCTTATAAAAAGCAATGCCACTGCCGCAAGCCGGAGACGGGGATGTTTGAGGCGGCGGAGCGCGATCTGCCGGAGGGCATCGACAAGGCGCATTCCTATATGATCGGTGACAAACGCATCGACGCCCAGGCGGGAAAGAACTTTGGCGTGACCGGGGTTCTCGTCGGAACCGGCTACGGAGCCAAAGAACATGTGGCAGATATGGCGGCCGGACTGGTAAAAGAGGACGGAAGCTGTCCGGCGGGCGGCTATGACGCGTATGCGGATACGCTGCTGGACGCGGTGCGCGGGATTTTAGCGGGACGTATTTAAAAAATGCACTCTCGGAGTCTTTCCTGCACTCGCTTTTGTGGCTGATTTTCCGCCAGCCGCACCCGAATTTCATCAACGTACGCACCGCGTACGCCTCAGAAATTTGGGCACAACTGACAAAAAATCTTCTCACAAAATCAGGCACAGAAAGATTCCGAGAGAACATTA
>JBNMLY010000060.1:0-12447 GCA_050875065.1 Otoolea sp.
GTATAAAGGAGAGGGGGAATGGGGGATAAAAATCAAAATTCCTCAGAGGGCAGAAAAAGTGAAGGGAGGAATTTTATGGATCAAATGGCGAAATGGCTCCTCTTCGGGGCAGCCGCGCTGAGCCTGACGACCGCGGGATGTTTTCCCGCTGCCGCTGCCTCCATCGACCGGGTCAGGATCCGGCTGACAGCGGAAACGCTGGATGAAATGGGACTGCCTGTTTTGGAAGCGGAAAGCCGGGATAAGGCGTATGCGGTCACCGGGGTGGAACGTATTTCTGGTGATCTGGCAACTGGACCGGCAAAGGACGAAGATCAGATAAACGAAAATGAAAGTAAGGAAAAAGAAGCCGGAGGAGGAGCGGAGACTGCAAATCTTCTTATGCAAAATTCAATTATAACGGAAGGAGTGACAGATACGGGCTTATCAGATGGACAACCTCAGAAAAGCACGCAGGTTGAATCCGAAAATCCAGATACAAAAAAATCTGTGTTAGAAGAATATAGGATCGAAGATGGTAATGCAGAAGAACCTGCCCCGGAAATCCTCTACGAAATAGAACTGGAATCCGATACCGATGATTCCTTCACCATCCTTCGCCAGGAAGATATCCAGTTTTCTGGACTTAGTGCAGAATGCAGCAAGGCCATCCGGAAGGATAACGGAACTACGCTGCTTCTGACAATCGAGCTGCAGGAGCCAGGGGAGATCATGGGGACGGTGGATGCAGCCGACTGGGCGGAGCGGGGAAACGGCAGATGGGAGAAGGCGCCGGGGGCTTCGGCGTATCTGGTGATGCTCTACCGCGATGCGAAACGCGTTGGACATCCGCACCGGACGAGTGCAGAACAGTATGATTTTGCGCCATTGATGCAGGAGGCGGGCGTATATCATTTTAAAGTGATGCCCTTGACGAAGCAGGGGAAGCGCGGTTGGGCGACAGAATCGGTGTGGAGAAAAGTGACGGAGGAGGAGGCAGGGCAAAACCGGGAACAGTGGAGTGGTAAAAAGCCGGGGTGGCAGCCGGAAGGGGAAAGCCCGTCGTATATTTTAAAAGATGGTGCATACCCGCAGATGGATTCGCTTTTGATTGCGGAAAGATACGAGCAGTTTAATGAAAATGGAGAAAAAATGGATGAATCGTAACTTCCCTATATAATTACAGGTAAAAATATATGCGGATACCTCTTCAATCAGAAGTTTTGCTGGTTCACTTTTTAATCAAGAAGCGACATAAGAAGAATAGGGGGAAAACGCTTAAGAAAAGGGATAAAATGCAGAAAATATGTCGCGAACCGTAATATTTTGAGGATTTCCGTATAATTTATAAAAATCAGTTGAAAAAGCAGAAGAAATGTGGTAGCATACCTGTCATAAGTTCGTTCCTGCTTGGCAGACCATCCTGACGAGTAATCGAAGGTCAGTCGGACAGGGACACTCTGGAGAGTCTCCAAGAAGGAGCGCCGAAGGTGTAAGACGGATGCACGTCCATGGCATTCGTTGATCTCTCAGGCAAAAGGACAGGGCATACAACCAATCACAATGGAACCAGGGGATGAGTTCTATTGTATGCATATGTTCTACTCTTTGGAGAGCTGATTTGTATCAGCTCTTATTTTATTACTCGATCTCGGATTTACAAAACGCCGGAATCGTAACTTAGTAAAACATAGAGGAGGATAAAAAATGGACACGATTTTGACACTGGTAAACAAAGGCAATGATTTTCTGTGGAGTTTTCTTCTGCTGATTCTGCTGTGCGGAACGGGCATCTATTACACGATTCGTCTGAAATTCATCCAGGTAAGAAAATTTGGTGAGGGCTGTAAGCATGTGTTTGGGCATTTCAGCCTGAACGGAGAAAAACATGAAAAGGGAGAAATGAGCCCGTTTCAGTCGATCATGACGGCGATTGCGGCCCAGGTTGGTACAGGTAACCTGGCAGGTGCAGCGACGGCACTGTTCGGCGGTGGTCCGGGTGCGATTTTCTGGATGTGGCTGAGTGCATTCTTTGGAATGGCGACGATCTACTCCGAGGCAGTTCTGGCTCAGACCTACAAGACAGAGGTAAACGGAGAGGTGACAGGAGGTCCTGTCTACTACATTAAAGCGGCATTTAAGGGCAATTTTGGAAAAATTTTATCGACCCTGTTTGCTATCTTTATTGTGCTGGCACTTGGATTTATGGGCAACATGGTACAGTCCAACTCGATCGGTGCAGCCTTTACAGAGGTATTTGAGGTATACGGAATCAATATTCCGCCGATCACGATCGGTCTGGTGCTGGCAGTGCTGGCAGGATTCATCTTCATTGGCGGAACCAAACGTCTGGCAGCCGTTGTAGAGAAGGTTGTACCGATTATGGCTGGTATCTATATTGTGGGAAGTTTGATTTTGATCTTACTCCATATCAACCATGTTCCGGCTGCATTTATGATGATTATCAAGGGTGCGTTTGATCCGAAGGCAGTGATGGGGGCTGGTGCTGGTATCACAGTCCGCGAGGCGATCCGTTTTGGCGTAGCGAGAGGACTTTTCTCCAATGAAGCAGGTATGGGTTCTACCCCGAATGCACACGCTCGTGCGAAAGCAGAAAGTCCGCATCATCAGGGACTTTGCGCGATGATCAGTGTCTTCATTGATACATTTGTCATTTTAAACCTGACCGTATTTGCGGTTCTGACAACGGATGCGATGAGTTCCGGCAAGGATGGTACAGCACTGACACAGGTGGCATTCATGCAGAGTTTTGGCAACTTTGGTTCCATCTTTATCGCGGTCTGCTTGCTGTTTTTCGCATTTTCGACGATTCTGGGCTGGCATTTCTTTGGCCTGACGAATGCGAAATATCTGTTCGGCGAAGGCGCAGCTAATATTTACTCTTTTATTGTTGTAATTTGTATTGTCGTTGGCTCCATGTTAAAGGTAAATTTAGTATGGGCGCTGGCCGATTTCTTCAATGCGCTGATGGTTATTCCAAACGTTCTGGCACTGCTCGCGCTGAGCCATGTGGTTGTGGCGGCAGATAAAAATGCGGAAGCAATCACGAAAAATGTGACACGCGCGTATAAAGTTGCGGAAGAAAAATAAGAATAAATAACAAAGAAGATAAAAAGCAAATTAAAAAACAAATTGCAAGCCTAAAAAGCGATTATAAAAAAGGACCTGCTCATGTAGTAAAATACATAGGCAGGTTTTTTTTATGAAAATAGTTCATAGGTTAGTTCGCGGACCGATTGCAAAATTCTTAGATGCACAATCAATATAAAAGTAAAAGCAAAGTATAAAAACAAATGAAAAATGAAAGCCCCTAGACGGCCGCCATCACTTTCTGCTCTGCATAAAAGCACGGAGACTCGAGCTTTTCGTTTTGTCCAGCCAGCGCGTCTTCTGTCAGGGTGCGGACCGATTGTAAAATTCCCAGATGCGTCTCCAGAGAGAAGGCATCAACCGTCATCTCAGCTTTTTTTGTACATCCGTCTACGCCACCTGCCGCCACAACCCGGCGGAGCAGCTCTGCCTCAGTGTGGTCAGACGGGAGAAGATTACGTCCCAATTTCAGAGAGAGCAGGGAAGCAATGCCCCAGCCCCACCAGTTGGATACGCCGCTTGCCAGTGTCAGGTCAGCCGCCTCTGCGGTACAGATCAGGTCGCCGTGCGGGACGCCGGAGAGAATTTCGGGGCGGAAAGTTCCCATTCCCATTTCATTGCCGCCATCGCCGATGGAAATGACAGTGGCACCGGCTTCTCTGGCTGCCGACAGGAAAAGTGCAGAATCGGTAATCATATCGTCGATCTGCTCACCGCGCATATTGTGGTAATGTCCGTCCATTGCCTTGCCCGGGCGTTCCAGGCTGATCAGATGGGTCGGCTTCGCATCGCGGACGAAGGTGCGTATAAAGTGGTCGGTATTCTGTCTTGGCAGGCGGATCAGGGTTGCTTGCGGGGCACGGAAACGGAGGGCCGCCTCCATGTGCGGATAAGAGGCCTCGTCGGTCACGACGGATACGCCGCAACCGATCGCGTGCAGTGCAGCAGCAAGGTTGGCGGTTCCGGAAGGTCCATCTGTTTCGCCGGTGACAGAGCCATCTGGCATCCGAACCGGGACGCCGGTCAGAAGAATCGCCCGTTTTGCATGGGCGAGAGAGGCGGATACAGCTGCAAGCGGGGAAGCTGGCAGGGAAGCTAAAAGTCCACGTCCGCCGAAATCCTGTTTCATAATTGAATCTAAAGTTTCATAAAAAGTCATGGTATCAATCCTCCAGGTATACTGCATTGTGCAGAAATGACATGAGGTTTTCTATCTGGATGATGCGAGTGCTTCCATACGAGATAATTTCCAAGTCAAAAGAGTGGTAGCAGTCCGGTATGGCAGCCGTATCGAAATCATTTGCAATAAAAAAAGACCCACGTATCCTGTAAGATTCATGGCTCTTATTTACGAAGGGAACATCCGGGCAGGAGTCCCGATAAATAAAAGAATCTATTTTATTATAATTATATTGTAAATGAAAAATATCAGACTGTCAATTCAAAAATCACTTTACGGCTGACAGAAAGTAAAATTTGGAATATAATAGGAAAATAGACGTAGAAACAAGAATAAAATTAGACAGGACGATGGATAGAGAGAATGAAACGTGAATCAAATGTAAAAACAGAATATGGAAATAAGCTGAAACCAGAGCTGGTTTCTGGCTCGGAACAGCCACAGTCAGATACAAATGCGAGTGCAAATTCGTCTGAGTCAGATATAGCTTCACAGCCTATGCCCAATCCAAATCTTTCTCCTCGTGCAGAATCGTTCGAACATTTCTGCGAGGTTGTCCGCCACCTTCGTGCCAAGGACGGCTGTCCATGGGATCGGGCGCAGACACATACATCGCTGAAGCCGTACTGTATCGAGGAAGCGGCGGAGGTAATCGGAGGCATCAATATCTGGGAGGCGACCGGCGATGCAGAAAGTCTGAAAGAGGAACTGGGAGATTTGCTGCTGCAGATTCTTCTTCACGCGCAGATTGCCGAGGAAGAAGGGCTGTTTACGATACGGGAAGTCATAGATGAAGCCAGTGAAAAGATGATCCGCCGCCATCCGCACGTATTTGGAAAGCCGATGCTTTCCGATCAGGGAGAGCCGCTCACAGATTGGGAGGCGATCAAAAGACAGGAAAAAGCTGGAAAAGAGTGGACGGAAGCGTATCTTCCGAGAGCGCTGGAGGAGGCAAAAAAGCTGATCGAGCGAGCCGAATGCCGGAAAGGTATCAAAAAATAGCGTTTGAGCCGCTTCTAATACGAATACTTTCAATGACGAATAAATAGCAGAGATAAAGAAAATAGGGGACTTTACAACATGAAAAAAGTGGGAGTAGCAACCGATAGTCACAGCGGTATCCGCCAGGAGGAGGCAAAAAAATACGGGATTTTTGTTCTGCCGATGCCATTTTATTTAGATGATGTGTGTTATTATGAGGGAATTAATCTGACACGTGAGATGTTCTTTCAGAGAGTCAAAAACGGGGCAGTGGTGAAAACTTCCCAGCCGTTGCCGGAAAAGGTCATGGAACTGTGGGATGAGGCGCTGAAAGAGTATGATGAACTGGTTTATATTCCGATGAGCAGTGCACTCAGCGGTTCCTATGCGACGGCAAAGATGCTGGCCCAGGAAGATGCCTATGAGGGACGCGTGTTTGTCGTGGATAATGGACGTGTTTCAGCGGCGCAGGAACGCTCAATCCTGGATGCACTTGATTTAGTGAAACAGGGATATAGGGCAGAAGAGATCAAGAAAATCCTGGAAGAAGCGCGGGCGCGCCATATCATTTATATCGGCATCGACAATCTGGAATACTTAAAGCGCGGCGGGCGTATCTCCAAAGCGACGGCTGCGATCGGCGGCGTGCTAAATATCAAGCCGGTGCTGCGTTTTAATACAGGAATCCTGGAGACCTACAAGAAATGCCGCGGAATGCATCAGGCGAGAAAGGCGATGATTGAGGCGATGCGCCAGGAATTTGCAGGAGAATTTAAAGAAGAATACGAAAAAGGGGAGGTTTATCTCCTGATGGCATCCAGCGCCGATCCGGAGACGACGCAGAGCTGGCGGGAGGAAATGATGGCTGTATTTCCGGACTTACCGCTGGTGGAGGCACCGCTGTCGCTGGGACTTTCCTGCCATATCGGGCCGGGCGGGCTTGGAATCGGCTGTTCCTGCAAGCCGCGCGTGCCGAGAGGAAAATAGAAGTGAGTGTGGCCGGAAGGAACAGAAGTAGAGGCAGGTGTGTGTCGGTACAGGATGGCCGGAGGCTTCTGCATAAATGCCGGAAAATGGATGTAAGAACAATAGAAAAATAAGATTCGGCTAAAAAAATAGAAAGTTTCCATATAAAAAGGCACTCGGTCAAAAACGACGGAATGCCTTTTCATCTTGGAGCAATGTGTGATTTGAAGTCCTAGTTCGCATTTTTCAGCAGTGACTGACTTTCCTTCACCAGATCCTCCAATGTAATATTATAGAAGAAATCGTGTACAACCTGATCGAAGCGTCTCCACATCGGCAGAGTCGCGCAGCTCGCCTGACGGTCACACGGCGGCGCGTCCGGCGCAAGGCAGGCCACAGAGGAGAGTGAACCTTCGGTCAGTTCAAGAATCTCTCCGGCGGTGTAATCCTTGATCGGGCGGGTTAAGCGGTAGCCGCCGCCCTTGCCGCGCTGTCCTTCCAGCAATTTATTTTTGACCAGCACCTTCAAGATGATCTCCAGATACTTCTCGGAAATCTGCTGACGGGTGGCAATCTCATTTAATGGTATATATCCAGGCGAATTCTGTTCCGCCAGATCAATCATAACGCGCAGTGCATATCTTCCTTTTGTTGAAATCATAAGTAACCTCCTTACTATTAACCAATTATAACGCAAGGTAATAGGGTTTTCAAGGAGAAAAGCGTGGAAAAACAAAGAAAAAAAGTTTTTCCTAATACCTATTGACAAGGTGGGTTTATGGGAGTATCATAAAGCCATCGAGTTCAGAGAGAACCGAAAATGAGAAGGAGGCGAATGCAATGGCAAGACAGAATATTGTATGGAGTGAAAATATGATGTGTTGTTGTCGAATGTGTAATTCCCGGGCATTTTATATGGTCAGGTAATTTTGCATATCTGCCGTTCGCCAGAATGACAAATACAAGATGCAAGCCATTTGCCCGGGAGCTTAAAGAAGATTAAGCGGTCCGGCTTTTTATTTATGCAAATAGCTAAATATACATTTGCATATGCATGATGATGTGGATTTTGTAAAAAGTAAGAGATAAAACGTGAAATAAGTAAGATTAAAAAAAGAGGCAAAAAAGACTTGCCCGATACAGAAAATAAATATAAAATAAATTTACATACTAGGGATGTACAAGCGAAAAAGAAAGAGAGGTACTTTAAGATGAGCAACTATAGATTTGAGACTCTTCAGTTACACGTAGGTCAGGAACAGCCGGATCCGGCAACCGATTCCAGAGCCGTTCCGATTTACCAGACGACTTCTTACGTATTCAAAAACTCCGCACATGCGGCAGCACGTTTCGGTCTGGCAGATGCAGGAAATATCTACGGACGTCTGACCAACTCCACACAGGACGTATTTGAGAAGAGAATCGCAGCATTGGAAGGCGGCGTGGCAGCTCTGGCAACCGCATCCGGCGCAGCGGCGATTACCTATACAATCGAGGCCCTGGCAGCAGACGGCGGCCACATCGTAGCACAGAAGACCATCTACGGCGGCAGCTATAATCTTCTGGAGCACACTCTTTCCCATTTCGGTGTATCTACTACGTTCGTAGATGCTCATAATCTGGAAGAGGTTGAGGGCGCGATTCAGGAAAATACCCGTGCTATCTATCTGGAGACACTTGGAAACCCGAACAGTGATATCCCGGATATCGATGCGATTGCGGAGATTGCACACAAACATGGACTTCCGTTAGTCATCGACAATACATTTGGTACCCCGTACCTGATCCGTCCGATCGAGCACGGTGCAGATGTCGTAGTACATTCCGCTACCAAGTTCATCGGCGGCCACGGAACCACCCTGGGCGGTATCATCGTAGATTCCGGTAAGTTTGACTGGAAAGCAAGCGGTAAATATCCGGCAATCGCTGAGCCGAACCCGAGCTACCACGGTGTATCCTTCGTAGAGGCAGCGGGCCCGGCAGCATTCGTTACCTACATCCGTGCCATCCTTCTGCGTGATATGGGTGCTACGATTTCCCCGTTCAACGCATTCCTGCTTCTTCAGGGAACAGAGACACTGTCTCTGCGTATCGACCGCCATGTAGAAAATACCAAGAAGGTAGTTGAGTACCTGTCCAAGCATCCGTTAGTAGAGCATGTAAACCATCCGTCGCTGCCGAATCATCCGGATCATGCACTGTATGAGAAATATTTCCCGAACGGCGGCGCTTCTATCTTTACCTTTGAAATCAAGGGCGGACAGGCAGAAGCTCACAAATTCATCGACAACCTGCAGCTCTTCTCCCTGTTAGCAAACGTAGCAGATGTAAAGAGCCTGGTTATCCATCCGGCAACCACAACCCACTCCCAGTTAACGGCTGAGGAACTGGCAGATCAGGGTATCAAGCCAAACACCATCCGTCTGTCCATCGGTACAGAGCATATCGACGATATCATCGAGGATCTGGAGCGTGGATTTGCAGCTCTGAAATAAGTAAGAGTGTGTCTGACTGAGAATCAGAAGCAAACACATAACAATAATTAATTGAGAATGCAGCGGCGTCTGCCAACTCTTTCCTCATACAGGGAAGAGAGGCGGATGCGGCTGCATTTTTGCTATTCCATTTTGGAAGAAAACGGCGTAGAAAAATTCATACCAAACTGCCTTCTACAGGGAAAAATGCCGAATTGTTGGGTTTTAAGGGGGAAACGCGAGGACGAGTCTTGACAATAAGGGCGGATAAGTGGTAATTTATCAGATAGAAGGAAACAGAGCTGTACATTTGTGATATAGGGGGGCTCTGGATTCTGCCATAAAATTTAAGAATGAGGTGCGAAAAATGCAGGAGATGAAACCGATTAAAGAAGGAAAAGTCCGTGAAATCTATGACAATGGCGACAGCCTGATTATGGTTGCAACGGATCGTATCAGTTGCTTTGATGTTATCTTACATAATGAAGTGACAAACAAAGGTAAGGTGCTGACACAGATGTCCAAGTTCTGGTTTGACCTGACGAAAGACATTATCCCGAATCACATGATTTCTGTAGACGTAAAGGATATGCCGGAGTTCTTCCAGCAGAAGAAATTCGAAGGAAAGAGCATGATGTGCCGTAAGCTTAACATGCTTCCGCTTGAGTGCATCGTCCGCGGTTATATCACAGGAAGCGGCTGGGCAAGCTACCAGAAGACCGGCAAGGTTTGCGGAATTGAACTGCCGGAGGGCTTAAAAGAGTCTGCCAAACTGCCGGAGCCGATTTATACACCGTCTACGAAGGCAGAGATTGGCGATCACGATGAAAACATCTCCTATGAGCAGAGCGTAGACCATCTGGAAAAATATTTCCCGGGCAAGGGAAAAGAGTATGCAGAGAAGCTGCGTGACTACACGATTGCACTTTACAAAAAATGTGCGGAGTACGCACTGGAAAAAGGTATTATTATCGCAGATACCAAGTTTGAGTTTGGTCTGGATGAAAATGGCAGCATCGTTCTCGGCGATGAGATGCTGACTCCGGACAGCTCCCGTTTCTGGCCGGCACAGGGCTATGAAGCCGGACATTCCCAGCCGTCCTTCGACAAACAGTTTGCACGCGATTGGCTGACCGCTCATCCGGGCAATGACTGGACACTTCCGCAGGAGATTGTGGATAAGACAATCGAAAAATATCTTCAGAGCTATGAGATGCTTACCGGCAAAAAGCTGGCGTAAGCGGCTCGGTTCATTGCCAGACTGGTGGCAGGAAGAAAAGTACTGAATAGAGAGCAAAAAAGCTGCTGTGAGAGGAGGAAATCCTTGTTTCACGGCAGCTTTTATATTACAATTTAGTATGATAAATAGAAACCGGATGTGGCAGAATATGTGACAGGAGCCGTGATTTTGTTGGAGGACGGCTATCTGAAAAAGCAAATGACGATGAGAAAAGGAAAGAAAAATGAACTTATTTGACATAGTAGGTCCGGTGATGGTCGGACCGTCCAGTTCCCACACAGCAGGCGCTGTCCGGATTGGATTTGTAGCGAGAAAGCTTCTGGGAGAGCCGGTAAAACGGGCCAATATCGGCCTGTACGGTTCTTTCTTGGCGACGGGAACCGGACATGGAACCCAGAAAGCGCTGATTGCCGGGCTTTTGGGAATGGCACCGGATGATATGCGGATTCCAGACAGTTTCCGCCTGGCCAGGGAAAGCGGGATTGAGTTTTCATTTGGAGAGGCCAATTTAAAAGAAGCGCATCCAAACTCGGCAGAGCTGGAGCTGGAGGGCATTTCCGGGCGCAGCCTGACGGTAGTCGGTGAATCACTCGGCGGCTCCCGGATCAATATTGCGAAGGTCGATGGGATCGATGCCAATTTCTCAGGCAGTTATCCGACCTTGGTTGTCCACAACGATGATCAGCCGGGGCACGTGGCGGATGTGACGGCCATGCTGGCGCATAAATCGATTAACATTGCGACCATGCAGCTCTATCGTGCGGCACGCGGCGGCATGGCAGTGATGGTCATTGAATGTGATCAGGAGATTCCGGAGGAAGGACTTGTGTGGCTGCGCCGTCAGGAGGGAATCCGGAAGGTAACGTATTTAAGCCTTCGATAAGAAGACTGCATATAAGAAAAGGAATGGAACAGGAAAATGGAAATGTTATATCATTCGGTAAGCGACTTGATCCGTCTGTCAAACGAACATCAGATTCCACTTTGGAAGGTTGTCCTTCTGGCAGATGTGCAGGAGCGCCAGGTGACGGAGGAAGAATCGTTTGAAACGATGCGCCAGATGTACCGGGCGATGCGCCAGGCCGATCGGGAATACGATGGTTCGATCGTCTCGGCAAGCGGAATGGTGGGCGGAGACGGGGAGAAACTGCACGCATACAATGCTTCCGGGCGTAGTCTGGCAGGCGGGTATATGGGACTTGTGATGGAGAAAGCGGTCAAGATGGGTGAGTCCAACGCCTGCATGAAGCGAATCGTGGCGGCTCCGACGGCCGGGGCATGCGGTGTGATACCGGCGGTATTTTTGTCCTATGAGGAATATTGTAAAGAAGAAGAGGAGCGGATGGTCGAGGCGCTCTTTGTCAGTGCGGGCATCGGTGCGGTGATTGCGGAAAATGCAAGTATCGCCGGGGCATCGGGCGGATGTCAGGCGGAGATCGGCTCGGCGAGTGCGATGGCAGCAGGGGGACTGGCATATCTGCAGGGCGGCGATGCGGAGTGTATCGCGAATGCGACGGCGTTTGCCCTCAAAAATATGCTGGGACTTACCTGTGATCCGGTCTGCGGACTGGTTGAGGTTCCGTGTATCAAGCGAAATTCCGCCGGGGCTGTTAATGCGGCAGCCAGCGCGCAGATGGCGATGGCGGGAATCAAGAGTGCGATTCCGGTCGATGAGGTGATCGATTCCATGCGCCGGATTGGCAATGCGCTTCCATCCTCCCTGCGGGAGACGAGCGAGGGCGGTCTGGCAGTGACCGAGAGCGCCCGAAAGATAGCGGAGCAGATGGGAAAGAAGGAACACATTTCGGAGGAGGGCCGGGAAAGCAGCGAAACACGAAAGAATCAGGCGGCACGCGATTGTGCCGCCTGCCAGAGCTGCCAAGGCTGTTGATGGGAACTTAAAATTGTAGAGTCAAGAGAGACAACATAGAAGCGCTTCTGTTTAAAAAATGCCAGAATATTCTCAAAAGTCACAAAAAAACATATAAAATAACAAATTTAGAAAAATGCTTGACTTTCCGAGAGTGCTCTGGTATCATAAGGTACGTCCTTGAGACAAGGGCAAAAAACAAAGAGCGAAACGAAAGAAATGATTCGAAGATTCATGATGAACTCAGAAAAATTTCAGAAAAACGCGGATTTGTAAAAAAATAAAAAAGTGTTGACAAAAGCAAAAACTTTTGATAGACTATAAAAGTTGATGCTGAGGCAACAACAAAGAACTTTGAAAACTGAACAGTATGTAAAACCCTGAAAATTCTAAGAACAAAGGCTTTTGGTTAAGCCTTGAAGTTCAAGAGAACATTCAGAACATTCGCGATAACAACGAGTCCATGATTGCTTGCAAGCATGAGCGAGTTGAACGCGACGAGCAGAATGCAAATTCTGCAAGAAACCAAAACAACAGTAATAACGGTTAAAATTAGCCAAGCGAAATTTTGACTGGAATCAAAACTTTAACATGAGAGTTTGATCCTGGCTCAGGATGAACGCTGGCGGCGTGCTTAACACATGCA
>JBNMLY010000061.1:0-12387 GCA_050875065.1 Otoolea sp.
CCTCTAAAACCCCCCAATAATCAATTCCACACACCTATTCGCACTTACCGATTTTTCCCCCACAAAAACAGCAGCCCAAATAAATACACTCCCCCTCTTCCAAAACAAGTATCACTCATTCAGCAATCTAACAGATACCCCCTCCGGTCACGGCAATCTACTTCTCACAGTACCAAACGTGTACACCTCACAACGCAAGAGCTCTATGACCCCCACTCCAAAAAGTATACAACACACAGCGCCAAGAGCTCATGGCTCAAGAAGCATCCGATTCACAGCGCGAGAAGCCCCGTGCGTTTCGTTGCAATTGCGGGAGTCTTGGTAACTCTTGGCTCGCAGAGATTTGTGTTAGAGTTCAAAATACACCTGTCTGAGCGAAGCGAGTTTGTATTTTGGACTCTGCTTTTAACAAATCTATGCAAGCCTAGTGTTACCGACTCCGAAACCGCAACGAAACACAAGGGGCTTCTCGCGCGTCACCTTTGCCGCTTTTTATTTCTATTTCATCAGCGTAACCATAACCGCCTTCTGCGCATGTAACCGGTTCTCCGCCTCTTCAAAAATCTCTGCCGCGTGTTCCTCAAAGATCTTCTCCGTGATCTCCTGTCCACGGTAAGCCGGCAGACAGTGCATTACCATCGCACCCGGTTTTGCCGCTGCCATCAGCTCGTCATTGATCTGATAGCCCTGGAATGCCTGCTGACGGATCTTCTTCTCCTCTTCCTGGCCCATGGAAGTCCATGTATCTGTGATGACAACATCTGCATTCTCAACTGCCTTGATCGGGTCATTTACCAGTGTAAATGCGTCATTGCCAGCCGCAAAATCCAGAACCTCCTTCGCCGGACGGTAATTATCCGGGGTAGCGATGGATACCTGCATCTCAGACTTCAGACCGCCTACGATCAGGGAGTTTGCCATGTTGTTGCCGTCGCCGATGTAACACATCTTGAGGCCTTTCAAAATACCGTATTTCTCACGGATCGTCATTAAATCAGCCAGCACCTGACACGGATGGCAGAAATCCGTCAGACCATTGATGATCGGGATAGAACCGTATTTTGCCAGATCCTCAACCTCTTTCTGCTCGTAGGTACGGATCATGATACCGTCCAGATAACGGGACAGTACGCGTGCGGTATCCTGTACCGGCTCGCCGCGTCCGATCTGTAAATCTCTGGAAGAAAGGAACAGGGCCTGTCCGCCAAGCTGGAACATACCGGTTTCAAAGGAAACTCTGGTACGGGTGGAAGACTTCTGGAAAATCAGACCGATGGATTTGCCCTCCAGAAGACGATGTGAAATGTGGTGTTTTCTCTCATATTTTAACTGATCTGCCAGATCCAGAATCGAGGTGATCTCCTCCGGTGTGCAGTCTAACAGCTTTAATAAATGCTTCATGTCTAAAATACCTCCCTCATAGCAGCGATTGCCTCGTCCATCTCCTCTTTCGTGATGACAAGCGGCGGAAGCAGACGAATCGCCTCTGTACCGGCCGTCAGGACCAGGATACCTTTCTCCATTAACTGATTGAGCATCGCAGCTCTCTCGTCTTTATCCACTACGATGCCTAACATCAGTCCCATGCCGCGAACGGTTTTTACCTTCGGGGAACCGATCGCTAAAATCTCTTTTTTCAGGTACTCGCCCTTTTCCTGAACCGATTTCAGAAATTCCGGCTTATTTACGATATCTAATACGGTATTGGCAGCCGCACAGCAGAGCGGGTTGCCGCCGAACGTTGTACCGTGCGTACCGGCGCCCAGCACATCCTGACACTTCTTATCCGCCATGACAGCGCCGATCGGAACGCCGCCGCCGAGTCCCTTTGCCATGCTGACGATGTTCGGCTGAACACCGTACTGCTCATAGCAGAACAGACTTCCAGTACGTCCGATGCCGGTCTGGACCTCATCCACCAGAAGCAGGATATCCTTCTCCTTGCAGATCTCAGCCGTTGCCTGCACAAACTCCTTATCCAGCGGAAGAACGCCGCCCTCGCCCTGAATCATCTCCATCATGACTGCACAAGTCGTATCATCGATCTTGCGCTTCATGTCCTCGATGTCATTGGCCACGGCGTAATCAAATCCTTCCGTAAATGGGAAGAAATACTGATGGAACTTGTCCTGTCCGGTTGCCTTTAAGGTCGTCACGGTGCGTCCGTGGAAAGACTGTTTCAGCGTGATGATCTTATTTCTTCCCTCACCGTATTTGTCAAAGGAATACTTTCTTGCCAGCTTGATCATGCCCTCGTTGGCTTCCGCACCGGAGTTTGCAAAAAAGATTTTTCCCATTCCCGTCGCGTCCACCAGCTTCTTTGCCACCTGCACCATCGGCTCGGTGTAATACAGGTTGCAGGCGTGCATCAGCTTATGGGCCTGCTCCGATACCGCATTCGTCAGCGCCTCATTGTCATGACCGAGACTATTGACGCCGATGCCGGAGGTCAAATCAATGTATTTCTTTCCGTCCGTATCCCACAGTGTCGCGCCTTTTCCGTGATCCAGCGCAATCGGGAAACGTCCGTATGTGTGCATAATATAAGTTTCTTCGCCCTGTTTGATTTCTTCAAATGTCATAAAAAACCTCCATGCATCCTTCACTTTCCACCATTTTCCAAAGCTGTCCCGCTTTTCATTCGTCCGGCTGTCCGAAAGCCCTGTCCACAGCAGACAAAATCGTAAAAACAGTGTCTCTTTTCAAGTTCCGTTTACGAGAACATGGTTCCTACACCGTCATCGCTCAACAGCTCGACCAAAATCGAGTGCGGCACACGGCCATCCTGGATATTGGCACGTTCTACGCCCTGGCGTACCGCCTCGACGCAGCAGTCTACCTTCGGAATCATGCCGCCGGAGATCACGCCCTCTTTGATGAGTGCCGGAACCTCGGAAACTTTCAGTCTCGGAATCAGTGTCGAATCATCTTTCGGATCACGCATCAGGCCGCACACATCCGTCAGAAGAATCAGTTTTTTCGCTTTCAGTGCCACCGCCAGCTTCTCCGCTGCCGTATCTGCATTGATATTGTAATTTGTCTCCTCGTCCATACCGGCTGCCACCGAGGAAACAACCGGGATAAAGCCCTCATTTAAGACGTCGAGAACGACCTTCTCGTTTACTTCCCGGATATCTCCGACGTAGCCGTATTCCGTTCCATCCGGATCGACTAACTGGGTCGCCTTGAAAAGTCCGCCGTCCATGCCGCCCAGGCCTACTGCCCGTCCGCCTGCCTTCTCAAACAGGGAAACGAGATTTTTGTTGACCTTGCCGCAGAGAATCATCTGGACAATATCCATCGTCTCGCGGTCTGTGTAGCGCAGGCCTTTGACAAATTTAGACTCTTTTCCGATTTTTTTGAGCATCTCCGAAATCTCCGGGCCGCCGCCGTGTACCAGCACGACCTTGATGCCGACCAGATTTAAAAGAACGATATCTTCGATGACCGCCTGTTTTAACTCTTCATTAATCATGGCGTTTCCGCCGTATTTTACAACGATAATTTTACCTGCATATTCCTGAATATATGGCAGCGCCTCTACCAGGACTTCTGCGCTCATTTTTGATCCTGTTTTCATCACGTCCGATAATCTCCATTAATCTTCACATAATCATAGGTCAAATCGCATCCCCAGCAGGTAGCGCTTCCGCTGCCTTCCTGAAGTGTTACATTGATCTCCACTTCATCCTGGCTTAAGATTTTCTTTGCCAGATCTTCATCAAAATCAAGTCCTCTGCCGTCCTCACAGACTGCAATGCTGCCTTCCTTGGACGCAAACTCAACCAGGACTTTTTCCGTGTTAAACTCGGCTCCGGAATAGCCCATCGCACAGAGCACACGTCCCCAGTTCGCGTCAGAACCGAACATGGCCGCTTTCGTCAGGGAAGAACCGGCGATGGACTTCGCCAGAATCTCGGCTGTCTCCTCGTCCTTCGCTCCCTTTACGGTACAGGTCATCAGCTTGCTTGCGCCCTCGCCGTCTGCCGCGATCTTGCGGGCCAGATCCTGCATGACTGCCTGCAGTGCCTCACGGAATGCCTCGTACGCCGGACCTTCTGCAATGATCTCCGCATTGCCAGCCATACCATTAGCCAGAACGGTACACATATCGTTGGTGGAGGTATCTCCATCTACCGTTACACGGTTGAAGGTACGTTTTACATTGAATAACAGGGCCTTGCGGATCATCTCACTGCTGACTGCACAATCGGTTGTGATGAAGCACAGCATCGTTCCCATGTTCGGATGAATCATACCGGAACCTTTGCAGATACCGCCGATGTGGCAGGTTGTTCCATCTGCGTCAAATTCTACCGCGATTGTCTTCACTTTCGTATCAGTCGTCATGATCGCCTCTGCGGCTGTCAGGGAGTTGTCATACTTCATTTCCATCTTACCTGCATGATCCTCGATCGCCTCAACCGGAAGCGTCTGTCCGATGACGCCGGTCGATGCCACGATTACATTTTCCTCCGGAACGCCCAGCGCGCGGGCACACGCCTTTGCCTGTCTTCTTGCATTCTCCATTCCAAACGGAGCACATGCATTGGCATTGCCGGAATTGACGATGACCGCCTGTGCTTTTCCGTCTGCCAGATGCTCTTTTGTCAGTAAAATCGGTGATGCTTTGACACGGTTGGTCGTATATACAGCCGCCGCGTTGCAGACACAGTCTGAAAGGATCATCGCTAAATCTTTTTTCGTATGAGATTTACGGATTCCGCAGCGCATCGCGCCCGCCTTGAATCCTTTTGCAGCACAAACGCCGCCTTCGATTATCTTCATATGACATTCCTGCCACTCAAAATATGTTTAAATAGAGCCAAACACATCGAGAAATTGAAGTCCTCACGGTTCCTTCTTACTGCTTCAAAGTGTATGCTTTGGCGGTTGCAAACAACACGCTACCAGCAGGTTCTTGTACACTCCACAGTCGTTAATTCCCGAAATAGCCTTCGGTACATATTTACGTTTACTTGATTATGCAATTTTGTAAGTTACAGCATCTCTAAGATTGAGACTTGCATTAAAATCCCTATCCTCAATATAACCACATGCACAGCAGTATACTCTATCTGAAAGTTTTAAATCCTTTTTGATAGAACCACAGCAATGACATATCTTAGAAGATGGATACCACCTGTCTACTACTCTTAATTCAATACCGTTCGCATCACATTTTGCTTTTAATTTTGTCCTGAACTCATAAAACCTCTGTGATGCAACCGCTTTTGAAAGATACCGGTTCTTCATCATTCCTGACACATTCAAATCTTCAATCGTTATATAAGATGGCTTGGTTCTCACTATCTCAGCGATCATCTTATGAATATAATCAGTACGGATATCGTCTACCTTATGATGAAGTTTCTGTACTTTAAGCCTTTGTTTTTGTATATTGCTTTTTTGAGTGGGCTCTCCTTTCTTTAAATTCTCATATTTGCGGGAGAGACATCTTTGCGCTCTCCGCACTTGTTTTTCAAGTTTCCTTAATCTTACCGACTTATTGATGTTTTTATAGATTTTACCATTTGAAACGATCGCAAAATTCTTTAAACCTAAGTCTATACCGAGGCCTTCGCCGTCAGTATTGGTAGCCGTTGTATCAGGCATTTCGATAAGGGCTGATATGTAATATCTTCCTGCCTTCATGAAAACAGTACCGCTTTTGATCTTCCATCCGTCCTTCGTCGTTGGGATATAGCCTTTTTCTTTTATCCTTACCCAGCCTAACGTTGGAATATTTAGTCTGTGTCTTTCACAGGCTAAATCCCTCGGGTTATTTCTGACGAAATACATTTTAACATCTGATTTCCCTTTCTTTTTAAATTTCGGGAAAGCACTGTGATGCTTAAAAAATCTTGTAAATGCAGTACATCCATCTTCAACCGACTTTTTTACAGCTTTTGAGTAAACTTCCTTGATCCAAACCTTATCTGGGTTGTTTGGAATAAATTCATTGTTAAGCCAGACGCTAAAACTTTTACCTGTCATAAACGCTTCGCCTTTATCATGCAGAGTTTTATTATGACTAAGATAGAGATTATAGACGTATCTACAAGTGCCAATCGTTTTGTGAATCTTCACTTTCTGCTCTGGTGTCGGATTTATTTCCGATTTAAAGCTCCTTAGCGATTTCTTCATCTCCTTTTATTTGCTTTCAGAATTCCCCCCTCTGTCTCAAATCTGTAACGTTCTAACAGAGACACCTAATAATTCAGTAAAATCTTTTGGTTTGTAATTGGTAATGTTAGAAGTGTCATAAATAATACTCCTTCTGAGCATATTTTAACACATTTATCTACTAATACCAATATTTTGAGTAACTTAAGATTCCTCCTATCATTTTCTGCCTAGAACTGTTCCACGCCCCCCAGACAACCAGTTTCCCAATTCAATTCTGAGTATACACCTTCTTAAAGCGTCAGTCCAGCCGTCTCCTCAAATCCAAGCATCAGGTTCATGTTCTGAACCGCTGCGCCGGAAGCACCTTTTCCAAGGTTATCAAAGAGTGCTGTCACAATGGTCTGTTCCCCGTGGCCATTGACAATCAGCTGTAAGCTGTCGCGCCCTGCCATATCGGCCGCTGCAATCATGCCGTCGTAGCCAAATGGATGGACTTTGATGAGTTTCTGTCCCTCATACCAGCCAGCCAGCTTCTCATAGATATCTTCTGCGGTCGGCTCACCGTTTAAGAGGCGGTTCTGGAGCTGGATTGTGACTGCCATTCCTTTATAGTAGTCATCCACGATCGGACTGAAAACCGGCGGATAATCCAGTCCGCAGACCTTCTGCATCTCCGGCAGGTGTTTATGTTTCAGTGTCAGGCCGTAAATACGGGGTGCAAAATAACTCTGCGGCTTTTCCGGCGATTCATACTCGGCGATCATCTTTTTGCCGCCGCCAGAATAACCAGTCAGAGAAAATACCGTCATCGGATAATCCTTCGGAATGATACCCTGCGCCACCAACGGATACGTCGAAGTGATAAATCCCGTCGCATGACAGCCCGGATTCGCCACCCGATTAGATGTTTTGATCGCTTCGCGGTGCTCCTTTGAAAGCTCCGCCATGCCATACGCCCATCCTTTGGCCGTCCGGTGTGCGGTGGACGCATCGATGATGCGCGCCTTAGAACCTTCCGCCAGTGCAACCGCATCGATCGCTGCCGTGTCCGGCAGACAGAGGAACACGATATCCGCCGCATGAATCAGCTTCTGTCGTTCTTCCCTGTCTTTGCGCTTCTCTTCATCGATCAGAAGCAGCTCAATGTCCTCTCTTTTCGCCAGGCGATCATAAATCTGCAATCCGGTCGTTCCTTCTTTTCCGTCTATATAAATCTTCGGTTTCGCCATCGTTCGTCCCCCGTTTCCTGTTTATCAATTCTAATGCGTGAACCTGCTGTATCTCCTTGTATCCACTCAACTGTTCCGTTCCGTCACAGTCCGGCAAAAATCCATGCAGATTTGTCTTTGACAATTTTTTTCTGCAAGCCAAGTATTTCTTACGGTTTCTGCGGCAAATGCACAAACCTACTATACAGTCTTATGTTCGCTTACAAACTTCTCAATCACAGAAATCTGGCGGGTTACCTCTTCCGGAGCCGGGCCGCCGATTACCTTACGTCCGCGTACACAGGTCTTCAAATCAATCGCTTCGTATACGTCATTCTCAAACACATCGGAATGTGCCTTGTACTCTTCCAGTGTCAGATCGGCTAAGGACTTGTCCTCGCGTACACACTGTGCTACCAACTGTCCGACGGTCTTGTATGCATCGCGGAACGGCATTCCCTTCTTCGTCAGGTAATCTGCACAGTCCGTCGCGTTGATGAAGCCCTTGAGAGCCGCTTTCTTCATATTCTCTTTCAGGATCTGCATCGTGGAGAACATCGGCGTCAGCACGCGCAGGCACTGTTTTACGGTGTCGATCGCATCAAAGACTGCCTCTTTGTCTTCCTGCATATCCTTGTTGTATGCCAGCGGAATGCCCTTTAACATAGTAAGAAGGGTAAACAGGTCGCCATATACACGGCCCGTCTTGCCGCGTACCAGCTCGCAGACATCCGGATTCTTCTTCTGCGGCATGATGGAGGAACCGGTCGAGAATGCGTCATCCAGCTCTACAAACTTGAACTCCCAGGAACACCAGGAAATGATCTCCTCGGAGAAACGGGACAGATGCATCATCAGAATGGATAATGCCGCTGTCAGCTCCACACAGTAATCGCGGTCGGAAACACCGTCTAAGGAGTTGTTGGTCAATCTGGCAAAGCCAAGCTGCTGGCGAACAAAATCACGGTCGATCGGGTAAGTCGTGGAAGCCAGTGCACCGGAACCGAGCGGCATATCATCCATGCCCTCTAAGCAGTTTTCCAGACGGATCACATCGCGGCGCATCATATTGGCATATGCCATCATATAATGTCCAAATGTAACCGGCTGTGCACGCTGCAGGTGTGTATAACCCGGCATAACGGTTTCCAGATTGTTCTTGGCACTCTCACAGAGTGCATTCATAAAATCAAGAATCTCTTTCTTGATCGCCACGATCTCTTTCTTCACGTAGAGACGCATATCCAGTGCCACCTGATCGTTTCTGGATCTCGCCGTGTGAAGACGTTTTCCGGCATCACCGATGCGCTCGGTCAGAATCTGCTCTACATTCATATGAATATCTTCATAATCCTGGGAGAAATGAATCTTGCCTGCCTCGATATCTGCTAAGATACCTTTCAGTCCTTCGATAATCTTGTCTGATTCTTCCTTTGCAATGATGCCCTGCTTGCCCAGCATAGCCGCATGGGCCATGGAGCCTGTGATATCTTCCTTATAAAGACGACAATCAAAGGAAATCGATGAGTTGAAATCATTTACCTCCAGATCTGTCTCTTTTCCGAATCGTCCTGCCCATAACTTTGCCATAAGTGTAAACTCCTTTTTATTCTCTGATTTAGAACCAATGCGACCATTGGAACCGGCAGATACCGGAAAACCAATGGTCAACATCGCCTGCTTGCTCGCAGATTATTTATATTTTTTCTAATTATTCAACGCTCGGGAAGTGCTCGCCAGTCTTAGCAGCCAGAGCTTCGTCGTTCAGCGCACGAACCTTGATCGGAAGTCCGAACAGGTTGATGAATCCAGCGGAATCTGCCTGGTTGTAGCAGTCATCCTCATCGAACGTAGCCATACCTGCGGAATACAGGCTGTACGGGGATGTAACAGATGCCGGAATGATGTTGCCCTTGTAAAGTTTCAGTTTTACATCACCGGTTACAGTCTCCTGTGTGGAATCAACAAAGGCGCTCATCGCCTTGCGAAGCGGTGTGTACCACTGGCCGTTGTATACTAACTCAGCGAACTTGAGAGCCAGCTGCTGTTTGTAGTGCTGTGTCTCTTTGTCCAGAGTGATTTCTTCCAGTTTCTCATGAGCCTTGTAAAGAATCGCTCCACCAGGAGTCTCATATACACCACGGCTCTTCATGCCAACCAGACGGTTCTCTACGATATCCAGAAGTCCGCAACCGTTCTCGCCGCCTACTTTGTTCAGGGTCTCGATGACTTTCTCTGCATCCATCTGCTCGCCGTTTACGCTGGTCGGAACACCTTTCTCAAAGTGGATAGTTACATAAGTAGCTTTATCCGGTGCATTCTCCGGGGATACGCCTAACTCAAGGAAGCCAGGTTTGTTGATCGGGGCCTCGTTAGCCGGATCCTCCAGATCCAGACCCTCGTGGGACAGATGCCACAGGTTCTTATCCTTGGAGTAGTTGGTCTCTTTGGTAATCTTTAACGGAATGTTGTGAGCCTCTGCGTACTCGATCTCTTTCTCACGGGAATTCAGTTCCCAGAAACGCCACGGAGCGATAACGTCCATCTGCGGAGCAAATGCCTTGATAGCCAGCTCGAAACGAACCTGATCGTTTCCTTTACCAGTACAGCCATGGCAGATAGCGTCTGCGCCCTCTTTCTTCGCGATCTCAACGATTCTCTTAGCGATGATCGGACGAGCGAAGGAAGTACCTAACAGATAGTGCTCATAAGTAGCGCCAGCTTTCATGGTCGGGATGATGTACTCATCTACGAACTCTTTCTTCAGATCCTCAATGTACAGCTTGGAAGCGCCAGTCTTTAATGCTTTCTCTTCCAGACCATCCAGCTCTGCACCCTGACCTACGTCAGCAGAAACTGCGATCACCTCACAGCCATAGTTTTCTTTCAGCCACGGGATTAAAACCGATGTGTCCAGACCGCCTGAATATGCAAGAACAATTTTATTATATTTCTTAGCCATTTCTCATTTCCTCCAATCGTTTACCTGCGTGACGCTTTTTCCTTTGTCCATCCAGTCAAACAAGACCAGTAGATTTATATGCCTCACGTGAAATTACCCAGATTATACCTCTATGATCTTAATTATGCAATACCTTTTTTGCATTTTTATGAATAATTTTTGTATAAAAACGTGTTTTATGCATTTTTCGTGCATTTTATGCATAAAAATCACGTTTATAGGGTTCACTTATATGCTGTGCTATATAATAGGTATAAGTATTATAAATAAGCGTTATGATTTGTACTTCTTGCAATGTACTGACTGATTACATCAATGCTTTACATTCCAAATCAACAAATTTCACTTCCAGCATTGTATCATAAGGGATTTTCAATTCAGAAAATTCCCATCTGCAATACATACCCCCGCTGCATCGCCTGTTACTGTTCACGCATACGTGCCCAGTAACGGAATTTGCCGTGGCTTCGCATTTAAATACGGCAAATTCCTGCTGCCACTACGTTATCTTACGGCACTTTCGGTTCCAAAAGTGCCTACCTGTGAACCATCGCCTTCCACATTTCAAATCTGCATCTTGATTTAAAATGTCAAAATTGCTATTATAATGTAAGAATAAAAATGAAAACACTCGAAAGGACAAGCATCATGACGATCAACGAAAAAGCACTGGAACTTCATGAGAAATGGAACGGAAAACTGGAAACCATTTCCAAGGTAAAAGTTAAAACAAGAGAGGATCTCGCTCTGGCCTATACACCGGGCGTTGCAGAGCCGTGTAAGGTGATTGCTAAGGATCCGGAGGCTGCATACCGCTACACCATCAAATCCAACACCGTAGCCGTTGTCTCCGACGGAAGCGCCGTGCTGGGACTTGGCAACATCGGACCGTTAGCCGCTATGCCAGTTATGGAAGGAAAAGCCGTTCTGTTTAAAGAGTTCGGCGGCATCAACGCATTCCCGATCTGCCTCGATACACAGGACACCGAGGAAATCATCGAAACCGTTGTCCGCATTGCTCCGGCCTTCGGCGGCATCAACCTGGAGGACATCTCCGCTCCGCGCTGCTTCGAGATCGAGGAACGCTTAAAGAAACTGTTAAATATCCCGGTATTCCACGATGACCAGCACGGAACCGCGATCGTCGTACTGGCAGGCATCATCAACGCCCTGAAAGTAACCGGCAAGAAAAAAGAGGACTGCCGCGTTGTCGTCAACGGTGCCGGAAGCGCAGGCGTTGCCATTACCAAACTTCTCTTAAACTACGGTTTCCCGCATATCACCATGTGCGACAAGGCCGGTATGCTCTGCAAGGGCATGGAAGGCCTCAACTGGATGCAGGAAAAGATGGTCGAGGTTACCAACTTAGAGCACAAGACCGGTACACTGGCAGATGCATTGAAGGGTGCCGACATCTTCGTAGGCGTATCCGCTCCGGGCATCGTATCCCAGGAGATGGTTGCTTCCATGAATAAGGATTCCATCCTCTTCGCAATGGCAAACCCGGTTCCGGAGATCATGCCGGATCTGGCAAAAGCAGCCGGTGCAAGAGTTGTAGGTACCGGACGTTCCGATTTCCCGAACCAGGTCAACAACGTCCTTATCTTCCCAGGCATCTTCCGCGGCGCACTGGAAGGACGCGCAACCGCTATCACCGAGGAAATGAAGCTGGCTGCTGCCAACGCGATCGCCGCTCTGGTTGATGACAGTGAATTAAGCGACGAGAACATTCTTCCGGCCGCTTTTGATCCGCGTGTAGCTGACGCTGTTTCCAAGGCTGTGAAAGAACACATCAAAAAATAACAACTATTCAGTAGATTCGCGCATTTACTGCGGAAACCATATGAAAATTTTGGCTTACAGGGCAAAAATCCTTTGTCAAAGACAAATTTGCATGGATTTTTGCCTGTCACTGTAAAGGCACTGAACAGTGACGAAAATAATAATAAAGGAGTTTTCCATGCTAGCTGAACCGATGACACTTTACAAACTAATGAATCTCTATATGCTGCACCAGGTCAACTTTCCGCTGACTAACGCGCAGCTCTCCAATTTTTTCCTGGATCGTGAGTACACCACATATTTTAC
>JBNMLY010000062.1:0-12349 GCA_050875065.1 Otoolea sp.
CGCTCCGATATCTGTCCATTTTCCGGCTGCAACGGCACGCTCTCCTGCACTTGTCCGTTTCCTGTCTGCGACAGCGCACTCTCCAATATGTGTCTATCCTCTGGCTGCTGCGTTTTCTCTGCCCCCGGCCCACCTTTTCCAGGTTCTCCCGCTCTGCCTGCCCCATCCGGCATCTCCGCCATCAGTGCTGTGCGGATCGCCTCCTCGCTGCGGCGGCGGTAATTCTGCTCGGCTGCCACATACATACTCGAAAAGACTGCGGCCAGCAGTACCGCCGCCATCGCCATGATAATTCCAATGACTTTCCACCGAAGTTTCCGTATCATACACCATCCTCCAACCGGTATCCCAGATTCCGCGCCGCCTTGATCTGCACCTTTGAATGAAGCAGATGCAATTTTTTCCGCAGAAATGAAACATACGCCTCCACGCTGTTTTCATTGACATCCGCATCATATCCCCAGACTTTCCGCAAAAGTGTCTCTTTTGAAAGAAATTGTCCCTGATTTTCAATTAATATACGCATCAGCTCCAATTCCCGCGCGCTGAGCAAAATCTCTTCGCCATCCCGACTGAGCTTTGAGGAAGACGGTGTCAGCCCAACATCTCCAAATGTCAGCCGCTCCGGCACCAGATCCGCCCGCCGTCTCAACACAGCCCGCAGGCACGCCAGAAATTCTTCATTTTCAAATGGTTTCGTCAGGTAATAATCTGCCCCCGCATCCAGTCCATGCACCCGATCCGAAACACCTGCACGGGCGGTCAGCATCACCACCGGTGTCCCTATTTTCTGTCCGCGCAGCCGTCGCAATATCTCAAATCCATCCATCCCCGGCAGCATCACGTCGAGGACCATTGCATCGTAGACTCCGCTTGCCGCCAGCTCATATCCGACCTCGCCATCGTTCGCAATATCCGACCGGTAATCATCCTGTTCCAGCAGATCCGCCAGGGTGCGCGCAAGGCGCTTTTCATCTTCTATAATTAACACACGCATTGTTTCCCACACCTTTCTCTGTCATATACACTCTGAACCTTCTCTCCCCCAGCCTTCCGGCTGTTTTTTCCGTTATCCGCCCCGCCATCAACATAGCCACCATATTTACCGCAAAAATTTAGACGGATATCCCCCAAATCCCCCAGCAACCTCTGGCGCAAAAAGATCCTAAGTTCACATTACTTTATAAAAGTATAGCGCCCTCCTCCCATGTTGACAATACGCCTGCCTAAAAGAATTTCCGCAAAACTTTGAACATTTTGTGTCTTTCAGCTTCGTTTCAGCTTTCTTTCGTATACTTCGAATCATCAAACAGATAACCAACAATTTTTAATTTAGAAATATAGAAAAGCGAGGGATTTTTATGAGAAAGAAATATTTATTTTACGCACTCTTAGCCAGCAGTATGCTTGCCGCCGGATGCGGAAAATCCGGCACACAGACCGCCACCGAAAGCACTTCCAGTCAGGAAGCGGTACAGGGCGAGACGGTTGAAGGACGGATTTCTTCAATCTCCGACAGTGAGATAACCATCGAAACCCGTCAAATGGGAAATCCGCCGGAACAGGGCGGCGCCGGAACACCGGGTGCACCGGGAAATTCTGAAAATGGTGCTCCAGATAATTCTAATGGAACGGACAGCGGTTCCGGCAATTCCAACAGCCAGAACACACCACCAGAAAAGCCAAACGGCGATAACGGCAGCCAGCCGGGCGGTCAGAATGACAATCAGAACAATAGCAAGCCGGACGGTCAGCCAAACGGTCAGAATGGCAATAAACAAGATGATCAGCCAGGCAAGCAGAATGGCGGCAAGCCAAATGGGCAGCCGGGCAATCAGAACGGCGGCAAGCCAGACGGTCAACCAGGCAGTCAGAACAGTGGCAAACCGGACGAGCAGGCAAGTGCTCAAGACAACGGACAAACTGCCGACAATTCCGCTTCCCAGTCATCCGACAGCCAGACACCGCCAGCCGCTCCAAATGGCAACTCTGAAAAAGGCAATTCCGAAAACAACGGCAAACCTACAAACGACGCAGACAACTCTGCTACCACCACCACTCTTTCCATCACCAGCAGCACCACGGTTGTCAAGGCAGATGGCAGTGAAGGTTCTCTCTCCGATCTGCAGGAAGGCACCTTCGTCTCTGTCACCTACAACGATGCGAACGAAGCGCTGACTATCACAATCAGCGACCAGAAAGGCGGCCCGGACGGCATGGGTGGAGGTCCTGGCAGCTCTTCGGCTCCGACTTCCTATGACGCCAGCACCGACATGACCGAAGACACCACCGAAAGCGGCAAAACCTACTCTTCCACCGGCACAGACGAAAACGCCGTCCATGTATCAAGCGGTGCCTCCGCCAGCCTGAGCGATTTTACCGTTACCCGCAGCTCTTCCGAGAGCACCGTAGGCAATCAGTCCAGCTTTTACGGCATCGGCGCCGGCATTCTCGTCACGGACGGCACGGCAGACCTGAAAAACGGAACCATCACGACCGATGCCAACGGAGGCGCGGGCGTATTCAGCTACGGCGACGGAGTGGTCAATATCTCTGACACGACCATCACAACCTCCCAGGACACTTCCGGCGGCATCCATGTTGCCGGAGGCGGCACTTTAAACGCGAAAAACCTGACCGTTGAGACGGCGGGCGAGTCTTCCGCCGCGATCCGGAGCGACCGGGGCGGCGGCACGATGACCGTGGACGGCGGTTCCTACACCTCCAAAGGCACCGGTTCCCCGGCCGTCTACTGTACCGCTGACATTGACATTCAGAATGCCAAGCTGACTGCCGAAGCTTCCGAAGCCGTCTGCATCGAGGGCCTCAACTCCTTAAAACTGACCGACTGCGATTTGGCAGGCAATATGCCGGAAAATGAGCAGAACGACTGCCTCTGGACCGTGGTTCTCTACCAGAGTATGTCCGGTGACTCCGAGATCGGCAACAGCACCTTCGATATGGAGGGCGGCACACTGACCTCACACGCTGGCGGTCTGTTCTACACGACCAACACCGAAAGCAGCATTTTCCTGAAAAACGTAGCGATCACCCCATCTGCATCGAACGATTTCTTCTTAAAATGCACCGGCAACTCCAATAAGCGCGGCTGGGGACAGTCCGGCGCCAATGGAGCCGACTGCGAATTCTCCGCTGACACCCAGGTAATGGAAGGTGATGTCATCTGGGACAGCATCAGTACCCTGGATTTCACAATGGAAAACGGCAGCACACTGACCGGTGCTTTCATCCAGGATGAGTCCTGCGCTGGAAATGGCGGCAGCGGCTATGCAAACCTCACCATCGGTTCCGGCTGCACCTGGACCGTTACCGGCGACAGCCGCGTTACTTCCTTAAATAATTCCGGTACCATCATCGGCGCCGACGGAAAGAGCGTTTCCATCGTAGGTTCAGACGGAACTTCCTATGTAAAAGGCGACAGTACTTATACCATCACGGTTGACACCTACACAGCCGCATAAAAACATATAAATGCCTTTCCTCAAACTATAAAATTTGTGCCAGGCGGCAACAGACAAACCGTCTTCTCCAACTGCCACCTGACACAAACTCAAAACCAATATAAAAATAACCACAAAAAAAGTTCCTGTACAAACGTATCTGCCAATCACAAGATTCTCTCTCATTTTTCAGACACATCCCGCACAGGAACTTTTTTATATTATTTTCTATCCTTACACCCATTTTCAAGAACTTCTCGCCAAGTAGCTCATCTTATCCTATGACGATTATATTCATGAAATATTCCACCAAGTGCTCAGCCTACATTTTCCTATTAGAAGAAGTTCATAAATGCCGTCGCGATTCCTCCATTGAAGAAATCAGAGAACAAGCTTCCAACTAACGGAACGATAAAGAATGCACGCGGTGCCGGTCCGTACTGGCTGGTCAGGGCTTTCATGTTTGCCATGGCGTTCGGGGTTGCGCCAAGGCCGAATCCACAGGAAGCCGTAACCATGGCAGCCGCCTCATAATCGCGTCCCATGATGTTGAATACAACAAAGTATGCATACAGTGCCATAAATACTGTCTGGATCAGAAGGATGACGATCATCGGAAGTGCCAGACCTGCTAACTGCCACAGCTTTAATGTCATCATCGCCATGGAAAGGAACAGGTTTAAGGATACGCCGCCCAGCGTCTCAATCTCTTCCAGCGGGAAGTCCAGTTTTCTGACATCCCAGATATTTCGAATCACACAAGCTACCAGCATCGCGCCGATGTAAGTCGGAAGTGTGAAATGAATCGACATAAAGAAGTTGTAAACCAGAGTACCAAGTCCGATACCGATTGCTAAGAACAGTGCAGCGTGCATGAAACGTCCCTCATTGATCGTTCCTGCAGTACCATTTCCCTCGCCACCTGCTTCTGTCTCAGTGGAATGAAGATTCAGGCGTTTTACGTGGGAACGTGCCAGCGGTCCACCGATGATACCGCCTGCTACCAGACCATATGTAGCAGAAGCGATCGCAACCGTGCTTGCTCCGGCAATTCCGTAGCTTTCTTCAACCAGCGGTCCAAAGGAAGCAGCCGTTCCGTGTCCACCAACCAGCGGAATGGAGCTCATCAGAAGCCCCAGCTTCGGGCTGATTCCCATTACCTTGGATGCCACCACACCGATAATATCCTGACAGGTAATCAGGACAACAACCACTCCTAAGAGCATCAGTACCTGTACGCCGCCCTTTTTCAGCATACTAAAGCAGGCTGTAAAACCGACGGAGCAGAAGAAAATGGTCATAACTACCGTCTGCAACGTCGGGGTTGAACCATCTGTAAATTCGAAATAGATTTCCAGAATACCCGCCTGACGCAGAATCAGATGCAGAATCGCAAACAACAGTCCTCCGACAACCGGAGCCGGGATACAATACTGGCGGAATACCGCGATTTTTTTGACGAGCCAGGATCCGATGATAAATACAATCGCACCCAGCGCGCAGGTCTGAAACATATTAAGTTCCAATGTCATTTTTTTATACCTCCTTGCAATTTCTTAACCCGCTTTCGATTATAGCGGCAGTTTTCAAAAACCTACATTTCGACACAGTTTGTCGTTTTTATTTATATAACATATACACTTTTGCAAATATGAAAAGCATCTTCTTTGTTCACTTTGTATAATTCCCATTCTTTTTCTGCTATTTATCTCACTTTTTAGTCAGCCTGATTTTCTTCCCCTGTTACATTCTGTCACTTTTTATCAGTTACATTTTTCAAACACTGGATTTTGATGTTTCCGCATCTATTTTTGCACTCTCCTCCTCCAGCTGTTCCCATCTACCTTCTCTTCAAATCGCCCGGGCAAACACCTTGTCCGCTTCCTCCGCCTGAAATTCAGACAGCATCGCATTTAAAAACTTTTTGATGCTGATCTTGCCGCCGGCAGGCCGCTTCCCCTCCAAATATTCAATTTCCAGACGCAGATCCGCGATTGGATAAAAATTGTTACAATAACGGGCATACGTCTCATTGGCAGCGTCGTGCATTCCCAGCAGGGCCATATTGGTAAGTCCCGCCGAAACCGCCCGGCGTACCCGCTGCTCGGCCGTTCTCGGTGAGGTGCTGATTGCCTGAAACACGCTTTCCAGGTTGACCTTCGTCAGCGAAAGCTGATTCTGATGCAGGTACCAGCACATCTGTACAATGTCGGTGCTTCCCTTTTCATGTGAAATCCCCAGCTCACTTAAAATATAACGGCAGCGGTATTCAAACGCCTTTTCCTGATCCATCTCACTTATCCCGGCTTTTCCCTCATCCATGGTCTTCCGAATCCGCGACAGCATCTCTTCCAGCTCAATCTGACGTCTAAGAAGGCGCAGCACGGACACCGTTTCACTCGGATGAAGCGGCTGCGTGACATAGTAGGTAACTCCTGCCATATAGGCCCGGGCAATCGTTTTTTTATCCGTGCACTCCCCTGCCATCACAATCCTGACTTCCGGATTCATTTCCTTTAATGCTTTCGTAAGCTCGATTCCATCCATACCCGGAAGCTTTAAATCTGTGATCACCACATCCGGGCGCGTCTCCATAATTTCCCGGACCTGCACTGGATCCCCGGCAGAATCGCCGCAGATACTTCCCAGGTTCAGCACCTCAATCACCCGTTTTAAATCCTCAAAAAACCTTTCTTCCGAATATGCAATATAGATCCTCATTTTTTCCTCCCAAAATCTCAATGTACCCTCGGCATCTTTCTGTGCCCGATTTTGTGAAATGGCAAAAAACTCCGGGAATACATCTAAAAATGTGCATAAAAAAAACGCCTGCGGACAGGCGGATGCACTGGGACTCCCAGCATATACGTTCCGTATATAAAACCAGAATTCCCAATGCGGTCCGCTCCCCGTAAGCGTCGCATTTTCTGTGGGCTATCATATCGTTTTTATTTTAAAAAGTCCAATATTAAAAATCCATTATTATCATTCCTTTTAGCTATTATAAAAGTGTTTTCATACATTTTATTACTGTTTTTCCTGATTAAAAAACTTCTATATCCCCTCCGCAGCCGCTTCTCCCCGTTTCTGAATCTCTTTCTCCACATGGGCAATAAATTGCCGGCTGACGCCGGAAAGTTCATCCGGCCTGCGCCAGATCAGAGCATATTGGGTCTGCTCATCCAGCCCCTCTATTCGTTTAACCACAACCTCCGGGTTGTGTTCCACACTGTCCGCCGCCAGTCCCGGCAGGATCGCTATCCCCATCCCGCACGCCGCCAGGGAAATGCCACTCATCAGGGGCGCAAATTCCGCGATTATTTGCGGTTCTTTTCCGACACTCTTAAACCACTCCCGCACCTGATCGCCGCGGTAACGGCTGATCGGAAGCATCAGCTTCTGATCCGTCAGCTCTGTCAGAAACACAGTGTTTCCTGCCTTTTCCGCCAGCGGATGTTCCCGGTTCATGACCGCCACCCATGCATCTTCTCCCAGCAGAATACCATCAAAACTCTTTTTATCAAACGGCGCCCTCGCAATCGCCATATCCGTCACCCCATTTTTCAAACGTTCCAGCACATCATCCGTATTTCCATTCCAGACGCGGTACGTCACATCCGGATATTTTTTATGAAATCCCGCCAGCCACTCCGGCATCAGACTGTTTCCAATCGTCTCCACCGCACTGACATAGAGTGTTCCCTGCAGGCCTTCCTGCATCTCTTTGAGCTGTCCCTCTGTTTTGGACACAAGCTCTAAAATCTGTCTGCCCTGCCGGTAAAGATACTCGCCCTCCCGCGTCGGCTCCATCCCCCGTTTTCCGCGCACAAACAGACTCGTCCCCAGCTCTTCCTCCAGAATTTTAAGCTGTTTGGTCAACGACGGCTGTGCGATATGCAGCTTTGCCGCCGCCCGCGTGAGGTTTCTCTCCTCGGCAACCGCCATAAAATACGTCAGCGTCCGTATCTCCATCCTATTTCCTCCCCACATCATCTCTCGAATAATATCGCGAATATCGCTCTCATCGTATTTATTTTCATAAGAATCCTTCTTATAAGCATCCCTGACTCTTTTTCTCCGACACTATATCAATCAAGCCTTCTAGAACAAAGAATGTGTCTTGGCACATTCTCGCGCCGAGCGCGGTCGCTTGCGACATGATTCCTCTTCGCGCGAGTGCGCATCCACGCAGAGCATTTTTTGTTTCATAGGACGCATTTCCCTATGAAATCAAAAAAGCCAAGCCACTGCCAGATCGCCTATTTTTATTTCCCCTAGTATACTTCGAAGCACCTTTCCCTGTCTATCTCCAATATTTTTGTTTAACAAATTTCACATTCCATAACCTTTTTCTTAATATTTATAACAATCCCCATTTAGCCTTGAAGTTGGCGGGTTAGTGTGCTATAATCAGACGAACCTGGAGAATGTTAAAATAACGTTAATTTAGTGTGATAAAAAGAAAATCGAGGTTGATTGATATGAAACATTTTCTGAAGGAACTCCTGAAGAAATACGGGCATATATGGATTCTTGGATACGGATTTATCTATCTTCCGTGGTTTATGCATCTGGAGAAAACCGTGACCTCCAATTACCATATCATGCACTCGTCGCTGGATGATCTGATTCCGTTTAACGAATACTTCATCATCCCATACTTACTGTGGTTCGCCTATGTGACCGCTGCGATTGCATATCTGTTTTTTAAAAACAAAGAAGAATATTACCGGCTATGTGCATTTTTATTTACCGGTATGACACTGTCGCTTTTAATCTGTACCCTGTTTCCGAACGGAACCGACCTGCGGACCGTCGTAGACCCGGATAAGAATTTCTGTTCCCGTCTGGTCTATCTGCTCCATCAGGCTGACACGAACACGAATGTATTTCCGAGCATCCACGTGTACAACTCCATCGGAACCCACATCGCAGTCATGAAGAGTGAGTCCCTGAAAAAGCACAAAGTAGTTCGGATTCTTTCCGGCGTCCTGATGGTCGCTATCTGCATGGCAACCGTCTCGCTGAAACAGCATTCCGTCCTGGATGTCGCAGGCGCGATTCTTTTAAGCGCGGCTATCTATCCGTTAGTATATGCGGGAAGCACGCAGGAAGAAACAGAGAACGAACCGGAGTATATTCGGTAAGCATTTTTTCACCAAAATAAAAGTAAGCTGGTATCAATTCGACCGATACCAGCTTCTTTTTTAATTAAATCCATAAAACTTCTGCGAAATCTTATAGCAGGCGATCGACACCTTCCGGCCGCTCTTGCCTGGCAGATTTACGCCCTGTCCGAGGAAGCCCCAGCGGAGGCGCATATACAGCGTGAAATTCTGCTGTTTCAGATACTGCCACAGTTCTTTCTTCTTTTTCAGGTTTTCCTCTGTCTCCGAGCGGATCGCCAGAATCGAGGTAACCGTCATCATGATCTCCAGATAGCGGACCATATAGTGGCGCAGCTTCGGATTCTTGATCTTGGTCACATCGTAATATCCCAACATCAGCTTCGTGACAAGAATCTGCTGGTCAATCCGGCCGATCATGACCTTTTCGTTGACCGACTGATCGTCGCGTCCGATGAAATAGCGGTAGAAATTTACATCCAGATAGTACATGGATTTTACGTGTGGAAGCGGCTGGTAAACGAAAATGTTATCGACATAGAAGGTGTGCTTCGGCAGTTCCAGACCGCAGCTTCGAAGCATCTCCACCCGGTAAATGACCGAGTGCATCAGGATATACTGTCCCAGACGGAATCCTCTCGCACCGCTCCAGTCGATGAGCTGGCGTTTTGGAAGTGCCATATTGTAGTTCATGACCCTTTTGTGCTTCGCACCTTGTTTTTCATAGACAAAGTTCGTAATCAGCATATCCAGCGTCACATTGTCATGGACAAACTTGCGCAGCGTGTCCAGAACCTCCATGTACGCCTCTTCATTGACCCAGTCATCGCTGTCCACAACCTTAAAATAAACGCCCGTCGCATTGCGGAGTCCCGCGTTGACTGCCTCGCCGTGGCCGCCGTTTTCCTGGTGAATCGCCCGGCAGATCCCCGGATAGTTTCTCTCGTACTCATCGGCAATCTCCGCCGTATTATCTTTTGTGGAACCATCGTCCACGATCAGGATCTCCACCTCATCGCCGCCCGGCAGCAGGGATTCGATACAGTTACGCATATAGGCCGCCGAATTGTAGCACGGAATCGCTACCGACAACAGTTTCATTGGTTTATTTTCTCTCAAAACTCCAGTTCCTCCATCTCTTTGTTGACCCGATCCTCACAGGAACGCATGGCGAGAATCGTCTGTTCCATCAGTTTGTCTAATTCCCAGCCCAGCTGTTCAGCCCCACGGCGGATCACGTCTCTGGAACATCCAGCCGCAAATTTTTGTCCTTAAATTTCTTCTTTAAGCTGGAAAGCTCCATATCCTTGGTGCTCTTGGACGGGCGCATCTTCGCCGCCGCCCAGATAAGCCCGGTCAGCTCATCGGCTGCAAACAGCACCTTTTCCATCTCATGTTCCGGCGCCACATCCACCCGAATGCCGTAGCCATGGCTGACAACCGCATGGATCAAGTCTTCTTCCGCGCCTCCGTCGCGCAGAAGCTCCGGTGCCCGCTCGCAGTGCTCTTCCGGGTAAAGCTCAAAATCAATGTCATGCAGCAGTCCTGCCATGCCCCAGAATGCTTTTTCATCCCCATATCCAAGCTGCTCCGCATACCACTCCATGACGCCTTCCACGGTCAGTCCATGTAAAATGTGAAATGGCTCTTTATTATACTTGCGAAGAAGTGCAAGCCCCTGTTCTCTGCTCAGCGATGTCTGTTTCATCCTCCGTGCCTCTCTTTCTCTTTCCACGTTTCCGTGTTCGAATTCTTGTTTGAGTCCTGATTGGAACTCTTTCTTTTCCACAGCCCTTAAGCAGCGATGCAAAATCAAAACTTGCCATATCTTCCTGTGCAAAAACAGATCCATTTCAAGATTCTCAGTAATTCACGCTATCTATAGTTATAACAAAATTAACCAGCAAAATAAAGCAGATTTTTGTAAAAGTATTATGAACAATTCGTTACTGTTCACGCATACGTGCCCAGTAACAGGAACTCAAACTCCCCATGTCTGCCACATTGACCCGAATCCTTTTTCAAAATAGGTCACACACTTTTTCAAACACCATCTATAATCGATCTTCTCCACCGTCTCCGCCGCATAGATCGGATATGCCGCCACCTGTTCGCCATCAATATAATAAGACGCCTGCCCTACCTCCTGCCCTTCACGGATCGGTGCTTCCAGTTCCGTCGGATACTCATAGCGGATGTCCGGCTTCTCATCCGCACGCAGAAGTATCGAAAGGGTCTGTTTTTCCGGCGGCAGATTCAGCGTAAGCGCGGCCGTCCCCTGTACTCCCTGCCGCACCTCCACCTCCGGAAATGTTTTCGTCCGGTCAAATATATCATACCAGTTATATGTATCAAACGCATACTGATTTAATTTCCGCATATCCGCCCACTTATATGTCTTGTGCGGCGGCCATCCACAGCCGAGAAGCGCCACGGTAAACGCTTTGTCCTCTTTTTTTAACGCCGCCACATAGCAGTACCCGGCTTTCCCGGTAAAGCCCGTCTTGCCTGACAGTGCTTCCGCGCACTGACTTAAAAGGGCATTGTGGTTTGCCAGATAAAAAGAACGGTTTCCCGACTCATCCTGAATCGTCCGCGACGCCGTCCGGGTAATCTCCAGAAAATCTTCCCGGCACGGCGACTGGAACGCACAGTAGCGCATGATCCGCGCCATATCTGCCGCCGAAGCGCTGTGCTCGTTTCCGTCCGCATCCGCCGCGTCCAGACCGTTCGGCGTCACGAAACAGACATTTTTACATCCTATCTCCCGCGCTTTCTGGTTCATCTTTTCTGCAAATCCTTCCACACGTCCCCCGATGTGCTCCGCCACCGCCACCGCGCGGTCATTGTGGGATTCCAGCATCAGGGAATGGAGAAGATCGAGCAGGCGGTACCGCTCCCCGACCCGCATATTGAGCTGCACATCCGGCATAGACGCCGCTTTCTCCGACACCTCGACCCAGTCATCGGGATTTCCCTGTTCCAGCGCGAGAATGCAGGTCAGAATCTTCGTCGTGCTTGCCATCGGATAGGCGGTGTCCGCGTCATTTCCCGACAAAATGCGGCCGCTGTCTGCGTCCATGAGAACCCAGGCGCGAGCATGAAGGGCTTGTCGAAGAGAAGTTTCTTTCTCTCCCGAAATTTCTTTCTTTTCTATGTTTTCAAAATGATTTGTCAGATTCACCCCTGAATCCAGCACCTCTCGTGACCCCATCTTCATTTTTATAGCTGCTTCTTCCGATATTCTTATATTCCCATTTTCGTGGACATTTTCACGAACAAAAACCGCCCCGCCAGCCGGAACCAACTGAATCATCGCCAGTATGCTTCCTGCCAGCAGAGCGGCTATCCATTTCCTGATACTATCTCCCATCCGGCTGCTCCGGAATTCCTTTTCAGGAGATTATATGAAAATAAACCTGTTTCCTATGACTTTTTCTTTTTATGAAATACAACCGTGTCAGAATATCAATCTGGACAAATTTACAATCTGAGTTCTTACACAAGTTTTTTCAAATCACAAATTTAGAAAATGCACCCTTATTAAAATGCACTTTTCCCTTCTCGCCTATTCCTTACTTTTCCAGCGGCTCATTCAATTTCTCCGTCCCCGGCAGCACAAACCGTCCGCCCGCAATGATATTTACACTGCTTCCGTCCGGGTGAATCGCCTCGATCGTATCCAGCTCGGAGTACGGGATCGTGATATCCGTATGACAGCCAAAATATGCCTCCTGCGGATCCTCCTTGCGCTTGGCTGAA
>JBNMLY010000063.1:0-12186 GCA_050875065.1 Otoolea sp.
GTTGTGGTACCGGCTTCCAATATGGTAATCAATCAGGATACTGCGGATGCACTGGGAATTACATTCTCGGATGAAGTGGAGAAAGAGGCAACCTTTGTGAAGGATGCAGAGTAAGGGGAGATTGGAAAGGCAACCTTGTTGGATAAAGAAGGATGGGAAAAGTACCCCAGAAGATATGCCGAAAGCGCCGGATGGCCCAATGAAATTTTGAGTGTTTGAATGAAATAAAACATGAAATAGCTTGAAAGATATGTAGCAGTTCGGCTGGTTCACACATTCATTGATTATGGGAATTTACGCAATTACAAACGAACTCGAAAATAGGAGGAACACACATGACACTGGTAATCGGATCCCTGCAGTTGGGATTTTTATATGGAATACTGGCGCTTGGAATATACGTCACATTCCGCATTCTAAATATTCCGGATCTGACGGCGGAGGGAAGTTTTACGCTGGGACTGGCGGCCTCGGCGGTCTGCACACTGGCGGGACATCCGGTTGCCGGGATTGTGGCAGCAGCGGTGGCTGGGGCACTGGCAGGCTGTGTGACGGGCGTGCTCCAGACGAAGATGGGGATTCATGCGGTATTAGCCGGCATCCTCACGATGTGCGGACTTTATACCATCAACCTGATTGTGATGGGGAGCAGCCCGAACATTTCCCTGATCAATGTTCCGACCGTGTTTAAAGCGGCGGAAGGCCTGGGAGTATCCAAAGAGACGGCGAGACTGGTTATTGCGATCGTGGCAGCTGCGGTCTGCCTGCTTGCGCTGGTTCTTTTCTTCCGGACACATCTGGGACTCTGTATCCGGGCGACAGGAGACAATGAGGCGATGGTAAGCGCGTCTTCCATCAATGTAGATGCGATGAAAATCACGGCATTGGCATTCAGCAATGCGCTGGTAGCGGTCAGCGGAGGCCTGATTGCCCAGTATCAGGGATTTGCGGATGTCAATTCCGGTTCCGGTATGCTGGTCGTAGGTCTGGCATCTGTCATTATCGGTGAAGTGATTATCGGAAAAAGAGGGTTGGAAATCGGGTTTTTCTCCTCGATTTTCGGCTCGATTATCTACCGTTATATCATTGCGGCGGCAACGAAAAGCCAGATCTTTCCGGCGTATGCGTTAAAGCTGGTATCGGCGTGCATCGTGGCGGCGGCACTGGCACTTCCGGCGATCCGATATCAGATGGGGCTTTCGAAGATGAAGCGGACGAGAGAAAAAGAGATGCAGGAATAAGCGTTTGTTGGTAATGGCCCAAAATGATAGGAAGCAGTTACAAACAGGAATAAAAATGGAGATGTATCTATGTTAGATGTAAAACAGGCAACCAAAGTATTTTCCGCCGGTACGGCGAGCGAGCACCACGCTTTAAACGGTTTAAATCTGCATCTGGACGATGGGGAGTTTGTGACGATCATCGGTTCGAACGGAGCGGGAAAATCGACTCTTTTTAATGCGATCTGCGGCAATTACTGGCTGGATCGGGGACAGATTTTCCTGGATGGACAGGATATTACCTTTCTGTCGGAGCACCGCAGGGCGCGCCAGATCGGGCGCGTATTCCAGGATCCGATGAAGGGCACGGCGCCGCATCTGACGATCGAGGAAAATCTGGCGTTAGCATATACCCGCAAGGATCGGAAACCATTCCGGAGCGCGGTCCGCAAGCAGGAGAAGGATTTATTCCGGACGGAGCTTGAGAAGTATCACATGGATCTGGAAAACCGCATGAAGACAAAGGTAGGCCTTCTGTCGGGCGGACAGAGACAGGTCGTGACGCTTCTCATGTGTACGCTCGTCATGCCGAAGCTTCTGCTTCTGGATGAACACACAGCGGCACTCGATCCAGCGACGGCGGATAAGGTTATGGAGATCACACGGTCGATCGTGTCGGAAAACCATCTGACGACCCTGATGATCACCCACAACCTGTCGCAGGCGCTCACGACCGGAAACCGGACAATCATGCTTGATGAAGGGCGGATCATTCTGGATTTGGGTGGTGAAGAGAGAGCGAAGATGAGTGTAAATGACCTTCTGGACTGCTATGCGGAGAAAAAGAAGAAGGAATTTGATAACGATCGCATGATGCTGGCATAAAGGACAACAGAAAATACAGTCGGGATGGGATGCACCTGTTCCGGCTGCATTTTGCTTGTGGGAAAATGCCAAAATAGAGAATGATGCCTTTGTCAGAAGAAAGGTTGGATGGATAAAAATTAAAAGGAAGCAGAAAAAATGAAATGAAAAAATAATAAGTCTGCATAACGACTAAAAACGAAAGTTTTAAAACAGCTATTTTGGTAAAAAAGTCAATTATTCTTCTTTGAGAAATAGGACAGATAGGAAAATACAACATGTAAAACGTACGATAAATGTAAAAATTTGTCGAATAAGCACAAAACGAGGTTCGTGACAACAGGTGGCGGACTTTGAATAGATACTTTTAGATAATGAAAAAATTTGTTATAATAGCAATAGTATAAAAATGCAAAAATGGAAGCTGGAAACGGATGATGTAAAATATGGTATGTCATAGAAAGTTTGCCAGGGCTTCTCAAGTGTAAATGCGCAGACAGAACAGACAGAAAGAGAGGGAAAACCCGATGGTAAATCTTTATGGAAATGGACTTTCTATAGGGGAGAAGACACTGGATTGCCTGTGGATGAGACAGGAACTCACGTTAAATAATATTGCAAATGTGGACACACCTGGATTTAAATCTCAGTATCTTACGTTTGAACAGGAACTTTCAAACAGAATCCAGTCGGCACTTTCAACCGGAAAGAAATATCAGAGACGGAATATTGCAGGCGCGATTGAACATACACAGCCGACGCTTCGGACCACCTGGAATGAGTCCAGCCGCTTGGATGAAAATAATGTGGACATGGATCAGGAGCAGGTGGAACTGGCGAGAACGGCGTATGAGTATCAGTATATGGTTAGTTCTGTGAGCAGCGAGTTGTCCCGACTGCGAAGCGCAGCTAAGACATTCTAAACGGGAATATTTAAAACGCATTAATATAAGGAAAGGTTCCGTGCCGACCAGGCGTTTGGAGGACCGGTTAAGGAGATAGAAAATGATTGAGCAGATGAGTAATTTTATTGTGCCGATGAAAGCGTGGAGCAATATTGGAGTAAGCCAGCAGGCGCAGGGCGGAGAAGAAAGCAACCGGATGCAGGAAGGCTCCGTTTTTAAATCCGTTCTTCAGGATACCATACAGAATGTGTATGATACACAGCGCGATTTGGAGCAGAAAGAATATCTTCTGGCGACGGGACAGATAGAGGATGCCCACACTCTTCCGATTGCACAGGCGAAAGCAGAGCTGAACTTGGAAGTGATGATTTCTCTTAGAAATAAGGCGATGGAAGCATACAATGAACTAGTGAAGCTGAATGTATAATATTCATTTTGAAACCAGATTGATTAACACAATATGGAATTGCAAAGGAAGAATGAAACTGTGCAGAACGTGAAGGAATCATGGCAGAATATGCCGGGAAAGACAAAAAAAACGATAGCAGCGATAGCGGCGGGAACTTTGATACTGGCGGCAGTAGGATTGCTGATGTTAAATATGGGTTCGAATAAGGATTACAGAACTCTGTTTACGGGAATGAATTCGGAGGATGCGCAGGCGGTTGTCAGCCTTCTCCAGGATGAGGGAATTGATTACAAGTATAATGACAAGAATGGTTCCGTGCAGGTTCCATCTGATTCAGTTGACAAGACCAGGGCGGATCTGCTGAGTAAGGGCTACCCGAAAAGCGGTTTTACCTATGATATGTACCGCAACAATGCCGGTATCATGAGTACTGAGAAAGACAAAGAAAAATACACCCTGTATGAACTACAGGATCGTCTGGGAGCCCAGATTGGGCTGTTTGACGGAGTCCGCGACGCAAAAGTAACGATTGCTGAGGCAGCAACGCAGAAGTATGCGCTGGATGATACGGATAAGGCCGATGCTTCTGCATCGGTCGTTGTTACGATGCAGCCGGGGGCAGATTTGACGGAGACAAAGGCGGCGGCGATCAAAAACCTGATTGCCCGTGCAGTAAAGGGAATGAACTTTACCAATGTAGCGGTGTTTGATGCAGAATCCATGATGGAAGTAGGCGGCGGGGACAATTCGGACAGCAGCCTGTCGACCGGTGCAGATATGACGGCGCTGACGAGCCAGGTGGAGAAAAATATTGCAGCGAATGTTCGTCGGGTGTTGGAACTGATGTATGGGCAGGGGAAAGTGGCCGTTTCGGTCAAGGGAACCCTGAATATGCAGCGCCTGATTCAGGAAACGGTTGAATATACGACACCGGATAAGATCAACCAGCAGGATAAGACCGGACTTCTCCAGAAAGAGGAGACAGCGACCGAGAACAGCGGAAGCGCCAGCTCTGGAAACGGAGGGGTGGCAGGGGCCGATGCAAATGCCGATACACCTCGTTATACGGATCAGACGACGACACAGACAGGAACAGATACATATTCGAACAACAGTGCGGCCAGAGAGTGGCTGTTTAATTCGACGAAAGAACAGCGGCAGGTAGATCCGGGCGTTCTGGAAGATACGACAGTTGCTGTCACGATTGACACGGATGATATGTCGATTGCGGATGCTGACTTAGTCAGCTTGGTTGCCAATGCGGCGGGCATTTCGCCGACAGACGCGGCGACAAAGATTACGGTTGTGAGGGCACTTTCAAGCAGCAGTAAGAACGCTTCGAACACGGCCCAGACAGGCGCGCCGGCAGCAGCGACCAGCCGTCTCCCACTTCCGATTTTGATTCTGTTGGGAGCAGGCGGTATCCTTTTGATTTCGCTGATTATCCTTCTGCTTCTCAGCCGTCGGCGGTTGAAACAGTTGGAGAGACAAAATGAAGAAGAATTTCCGGAAGACTTAGAGGGCGAGGAAGCGGCAGAAGAGAGCGCAGCGGCTACCCAAACAGCGCAGACTCCGGGAGTGGCAGGATTGCCGGAAGAACTTCAGAAAGCACTTCAGAGCCGGGATGATGAGCTGAAACGCAATGAGGAGATTTTAAATCTGAAGATGCAGCACAGCTTAAAGCTGAAGCAGGAGATTGGCGCCTTTGTGGATGAAAATCCGCAGGTTGCAGCAAAACTGATTCAAAACTGGTTGACAGGAGATGGAGGAAACAATGGCAGAGGCAGTAAATAAAGCGGAAGCGGCAGCGGAGAAGATGGATGCGCGCGCCAAAGCGGCAGTGGTTGTTGTATCGCTTGGCGCTGACCGTGCCTCCCAGATCTATAAGTATTTGAGCGAGCAGGAGATCGAGGATCTGACCTATGAGGTGGCAAAGCTCGGAAAGACAAACAATACACAGGTTGAAAATTCGCTGGATGAATTTTACAAGATGTGTCTGACGCACAAAATGATGACGGACGGCGGCTTAGATTATGCGCGAAGCGTCCTGGAGAAGGCGTTTGGCGAGACGACCGCAAGAAACCTGCTGGAGAAAGTTTCAAAGACGTTACAGTCGAGACCGTTCAATTTCTTTATGAAAGGCGATCCGAAAGCACTTCTTTCCCTGCTCCAGCATGAGCGGCCGCAGGTAATCGCCATGATTATGTCCTATATGGATCCGCAGCAGGCGGCGCAGATTATCGAGCAGCTTCCAAATGAAAAGCGGATCCCGACCCTGGAGGGAATGGCAAATATGAGCCGTGTTTCCCCGGAGGCGATTGCGATTGTGGAAGAGGAGATGAAACGTAAGTTTGCTACGATTATCACAAGCGAAGATAATATGAACCTGGGCGGTGTTGATTACGTAGCGGACGTTATGAACCATGTAGACCGGGGAAGCGAGAAGCAGATTTTCGACGAGATGGACAAGAGCAATCCGGATCTCTCCCAGAGCATCCGCGACAAGATGTTCATGTTCGAAAATATTATCGATATGGATCCAAGATCTGTACAGCGTTTCATCCGCGATTGCGATTCGAAGGATATTGTATACGCATTGAAGACGGCTTCCGAGGAGATGAAGCAGGTATTCCTTACGAATATGTCCAAGCGTATGGCTGAAACAGTTACGGCTGACCTTGAAATCACGACGAATGTACGTCTGAAAGAGGTAGAAGAGGCACAGCAGCGTATCGTAAACCTGATTCGTCAGCTGGAAGATGCAGGAGAAGTAATTATCAACAAGGGAGGAGATGACGATAATATTGTTGTCTGATCAGGATGCGGGTACTCAGGAGAAAAAAGCCAGGGTACAGGAATTACCTTTAGAGATATTTACGGATCCAGTGATAGAAGAGCAGGATGAATTGCAGAATGCAGAAACCGGGGCGGAGAAAAGTGCCGCGGATGAGATGCAGGATGCGTTGGAGAATGGCCTGGATGGGGAACAGGAGAGGATCCTGGAGGAGGCCCGGAAGGCGGCAGACAAGATTCTGGAGGAAGCCCATGAAGCGGCAGAACAGATGGTACGGATTGCCCGGAAAAAAGGGCAGGAAGAAGGCATGAAAGAAGGCTATCAGGCTGGATTCCGGCAGGCGGAAGAAGAGGTCAAGGCGCGGCATCAGGAAAACGAAGAGTACTTTAGGGACAGCCTGAATCAGGCATTGGAGGAGATCAGCCGAAAGAAGGAAGAATGTCTCCGGCAGTATTTGGATGAACTGAAAAATGTAGCGCTGGCGGTGGCTGAAAAAGTCATCCGTGTCAGCTTGAAATCCAGCGGTTCGGTCATTAGCCGGATGATAGAGACAGAGACAGAAAAGCTGCGGAAAAAAGACTGGGTAAAGATATACATGGAAAAAGAAGATTATGAAGCCATGATTCAGGCGGATGAGCAGTTAATCGAGAAACTGTCTAGGCTTTCAGACAATGTCAAGTTTGTAGTGATGAATGAGGGCACCGCTGGGAGTTGTATTATTGAGATGCCGGATGAGGTGATCGATATGAGCGTCGACACCCAGTTGGAAAATATCCGGCGGTTGGTGGATAGTACCAGTGCATAGAGGTGGAGATTATGTATGAAAATCTTCTGAAATTGATTCAGCAGTCGGAGACGGCGGATCGGATTGGAAAAATCGAAAATGTGGTAGGTATGTCCATGGAAGCCTCCGGCGGCCGGGCAGGAATCGGCGATATCGTCATGATTTACAATGAGGCGGAAAACCGACAGGTTCCGGCAGAGGTAGTCGGTTTCCGAAATGGAAAGATACAGCTTATGACGTATGAGAATACCGGCGGAATCGTTGCAGGCAGCTTCGTGCGCAGCACGGGGCGGCGCTTGAAAGTGCCGGTGGGGGATTTCCTGAAAGGGCGTATCATCAATGCGCTGGGACATCCCATCGACGGAGGAGAGGAATTTCCGGCAAGCCGGTTCTATACAGTAGACAGCGCGAGCATTAACCCGTTGACAAGGCCGCCGATCCGGGAGCGCCTGGAGTTTGGCGTCAAAGCGGTGGACGGCTTAAATACCATCGGCAAAGGTCAGAGAATGGGAATTTTTGCCGGTTCCGGCGTAGGAAAGAGTACATTGATGGGAATGATTGCCCGCAATGTAAAGACAGATATCAATGTGATTGCTCTTGTCGGGGAGCGTGGCCGAGAGGTACTGGAGTTTGTCAAGAAGGACTTAGGGGAAGAAGGAATGCGCCGTTCCGTCCTGGTGGTGGCAACTTCCGACCAGCCAGCGATGCTTCGTATGAAGTGCCCGTTGGTGGCAACGACGATTGCGGAATATTTCAGGGATCAGGGAGCCGATGTGCTTTTGATGATGGACTCCCTGACACGATACGCGATGGCGCAGCGTGAGATTGGCCTTGCGATCGGGGAGCCGCCGATTGCAAGGGGCTATACTCCTTCGATTTATGCAGAGTTCCCAAGACTTCTGGAGAGAAGCGGAAACTTTGAGAAGGGTTCTATCACGGGGATTTATACCGTGCTGGTAGAGGGAGATGATACGAACGAGCCGGTGGCAGATACCGTGCGAGGCATCTTGGACGGACATATTGTTTTGAGCCGCCAGTTGGCGAATGAAAACCATTTTCCGGCGATAGACATCGGCGCCAGTATTTCCCGATTGATGAATGATATTGTGGGAAAAGAACATCACCAATTGGCTTCCCGTTTCCGGAATATGCTGGGGCTTTATCAGAAGAATGCGGATTTGATCTCCATCGGCGCCTATAAAAAAGGAGCCAATCGGGCATTAGACGAGGTAGTGGAGCGGATTGATGCAATGAATCAGTTTCTAAAACAGGAGATATACGAAAATGTTTCTTATGAAGATACGATAAAACGAATGAAAGCGATCGTTGGATAGGCTATTTTACAAAGGAGATGGAGCACAGATGAAGAAATTTAAATACTCACTTGAAATTGTCCTTCATTATAAGAAGCAGGTTTTGGATAACTTAAAGACGGAGCATGCGGTATTGATCACGCAGGTCAACCGGAAAGAGCAGGAGATTCATACACTGGAGGGAAAATTGTTCTCTTATCAGGATAAAGCGGATCAGATGAAACGTCAGCAGGTCTGCATCCGGGACATTCGTCTTTATAACCAGTGCATTGATGGAATCGAGTTTGAGATACAGAAAGAGCGCGAAAAGCTGGTTCAGCTCCAGCGCCAGGAAGAAGATAAGAAAAAGCAGGTTGTTTCAGCCAATATTGATACTTCCCGTTATGAGAAACTGAAAGATCGGCGGATGGAAGAATACAGAAAGGCAGCAGCCAAGGCGCAGGAATTGTTTATAGAAGAATATACCGCCAGGGTGTCCAGACATCCTCGGCACGTCAGGGAGGTAGCAGGATGAGCAGGGTTGAATCGGTCCGTCCGGTCAAGACAGAATACCTGGCAAAAGCGCAGCAAAGCACTGGAAACGGAGATGGAAACGAAAGCGACTTTGCTTTTATGCTGACAAAATGCCAGTCGAAAACGGCGACGGATACAGGAAAGAAACAGGTAAAACAGGAGACGGGTTCTGCCCGCAAGAACGATACGAAAGAAAAGACAGAAAAGACAGATTCGACGGATAAGGCGTCGGATGCAAAGAGTGAAAAAGAAGAAGGCACAGCGGCAAGCGAAACGTTGGCTGGATATGTGGCAGAGGCGGGCTATCAGATGTTTATTCAGACGGCGAACCTGAATGCGGATGCAGAGCCGATGGTAACGCTGCAGACGGACGCGGCTGTGGAGAAAGTTGCACAGACCGGCCTGACGGAAATGGCGTCCACGCTGACAGAAATGCCTGATGTGGCAGGGGAAGCGGCCGCAGCAACGTTGGGGTCGGAGATGATAGAGATACCGAAGACGTCGCAGTCAGCGCAGGAAGTGATTCAGAATACACTTACGAGCGGGCTTCAGGAGACTGGCGCCCCGGAGGAAGTACCCGTTCATGCGATGGGAGAGAGCGTCCAGAAAGCAGAGATAGCGAAAAACAGTACGCTTCCGGAACCGACAGAAAACGCGGCCCAGACGGCGGAGGCAGCCAAGCCATTAACGGAGACAGAAATACAGGGAGTGGCAAAAAAAGAGGATGCAAACACGGAAGCGGATGCAGAGGAGAATTCAGGCACGGCGTCCGAATATTCCAATTCGACGCAGCAGTCCCAGACGGCGCTTCATACCGCAATGAACCATGACAATGTGCAGACCGTCCGTGAGACGGAGACGTCGGTCAAGCCAGAGCAGACAGGAACGCTGAAGACGACACAGGAAACGTTACCGGAGGATCTGGGAAAGCAGCTGTATACGAGTATGACGCAGAAGAAAGGGCAGTTGGAGCTCTATCTGGAACCGGCGTCGCTTGGAAAACTGACCATCCGGATGGAGTATGAAGAGGGAAAAACGGCGGTAACGATTTTCTCAAGCAATGCCAAGACGCTGGATATCCTGACGCGGGAAGCCGGGCGGCTGGCGCAGATTCTGGAAGAAAAGACAGGCACGCCGACAGAGATTTATACGCCGGAACAGGCGGACAACAGTGATCCGATGGAAGAACCGGCCGACCACCAGCAGGAGGAACGCCAGCAGCATCGGGAGCGCCCGAAGCAGCAGGATGACAGCTTTGCCCAGCAGTTGAGATTGGGGTTAGCGTAGAAAGTAGTTAGCAGACAAACAGAATAGAATGACAGGAGGCACAATGATATGGCAGATAACATTACAGTCAGCGGCTCAACGAATCCGTATCAAACTAATGCGTACAGTGCTGCAAGCAATGATAAAAACACGCTCGATGTGACGAGTTTTATCAAACTACTGGCTGCACAGCTCTCAAACCAGGATATGACGAGCCCGATGGACAACAGTGAGATGATGTCCCAGATGACAAACATGGCGATGGTTCAGTCGCTCAATGCGATGACGACTTCTCTACAGACCTCGACAACCGTTACGACCCATACATATGCGGCGGGGCTGGTAGGACAGAAGGTAACGGTTGCGGTAACGGATGCCACGACTGGTCAGGTAACCGGCGTCAAATATGGAATTGTTTCGTCGGTAGACTTTACGGGAGGCGATCCGGTGGTTCGCCTGGAGGGAGATTCGACGGATTATGTGCTTTCCAGCGTCCTCGGCATGGGCGAGATACCGGATCCGTTTAATTCGGGAAACAAGGATTCGGATTCGGATCAAAATACGACGCCGGATAAGGACAAGACGCCAGAAGAAGATCCACAATTCGTATAGAAAAATTTTTACTATTAGGATAGAATAGAGAAGAAGAGAAAAGGAGAAAAAATATGTTAAGAGCAATGGATTCAGCCGTTTCCGGTCTGCGCGCACACCAGAACAAATTGGATGTAATCGGAAACAATATCGCAAATGTTAATACGTTTGGTTTTAAGTCTCAGACTTATAGCTTCAAGGAGGCGATGTATCAGACATCAACGACTTCCACTAAAGGTAGCGCTAGTGCCGGCGGTGTGAATGCGGCACAGTATGGATATGGTTCCATGATGGGTTCCATCAGCACGGATATGAGCGCCAGCACACCGACTTATGTAGGTGGGTTAAATGCCAGCATCGATGGAGAGGGATTTTTTATTACATATGTTTCAGCACTTGAGAACGGATGTGCTCCGGATGACATGAAAAAGACCGATTTTGATTATACGCGTGTAGGTCAGTTTAACATTGATGGAAATGGTTACCTGACGGATGCAAATGGAAATTTTGTATATGGTTTCCGCCCAGACAATGCGTTGACTCCGACTACTTTTACGACCGATACAATGTATGCGCTGAAAGTTCCGAGTGATGTCGCGACTGGATGGGGTGGTGATTCTCTTCAGTTGACGGATGTTAAAATCAACAGCTTAGGAGAAGTAACGGGTACGGTTAAGTCAGACGATGATGCGACAAATGGCAAGACCATCACAATCGGAAAAGTGGCGATTGCATCGTTCCAGAACCCGGAAGGTCTGAGCAAAAAAGGTTCCTTCTATTATGGTGCGACTGAGAGTGACAACAGTGGTAAGAGTTCTGCGACGATTCCAGGCGGCAGCACCGCGTCCCTGATGACCGGCTACATTGAGGCATCCAACGTAGACCTTGCCAAAGAGTTCTCTGACATGATTACTACTCAGAGAGGTTTTCAGGCAAACTCCAAGATCATTACGGTCAGCGATGAGATCCTTTCCGACCTGATCAGCATGAAGCGGTAATGCCTATGATTTGTTTGATACGCTTAAATGGAGATGTTTTATATTTGAACTGGCTGCAGGTTGAGCAGATCGAGACAATTCCTGAAACCAAGATCCGCATGATGAATGGGGATTATTATCTGGTAAAGGATAGCGTGGAATCAATCGAGGCGCAGGTAACCAGCTTTTTCCAGAAATGTATAAATATAGACCGGGAAAAGCGGATTTAGGAGGAGAAATAAGTGGATCTGACAACATTGCTAGGCATTGCGCTGGGGTTTGGACTGATTATCAATGGTATCAGTTTTGCTAAAATTGGTAACTTCATTGATATCCCCAGTATGGTAATCGTAATCGGCGGAACCTTGTCGGCGACGCTTTCCAGTTATCCGTTTTCGATTTTAAAGGATATTCCGAAGCACTTTACGATTTTATTGCGAGGAAAAAGTTTTGATGTCCCGAAACTGATCGATCAGCTCGTCGATCTGGCGACGGTGGCCAGATCGAGTGGTCTTCTGGCGCTGGAGGATAAGGCGGCGGAGATCAAGGA
>JBNMLY010000064.1:0-11842 GCA_050875065.1 Otoolea sp.
CAGACGGTTAAGCTGGTTCAGGGACGGATTTCTGATGCGGTGAGACAAAACTATTACCGGAGTGCGATGGAGGATATTCTCCAGAATAATTATCAGCAGAGTATCTATCTGGCAAAGATCTATGTGATACGGGCGGGAGAATCCTATATCATCGACGCGGTTGAGCCGATGCCGTTTGGACAATTTGTCTATAATAATGTGCTGGCGGACATCTTGGGAAAGGTGGAGAAGGCAGAGGCGAGGGAACGTTTTGCCGGGTATCAGAAGGTGGAAGAACCATTCCGGAAAGCGGCAGAAACGAAAGAGACGCAGGAACCGGCGGTGGCAACCGGGCACGTGATCTTTGATCTGGGGCTGGGCGGCAATACCGGTCAGAGATTCTTTTCAGAAGACATTTCCCACGATCTGGGACTTGGAAATGTGACGATCGTGCTGGGAGCCTGTACGGGCGTGCGGGATGAGGACAGCGTGATCTATGGTTCGCCGGAGATCTTTCCGGAGGAAATACCGTTCCGGGCGGAACTGGCAGCGAAGGCAGATGCTAAGACGGGAACCTTCCGGATCGGAATGCGTCTGGTCGAGCCGACCATGAACCGCTATGTGCGCGTCAACTGGACGGCGATCCGGGACGCCAAGGAAAAGGTACACGATGTGGAGAAGATGGCGTTATTGATCCGTCCGGATATCCGTTATCTGAAAACGCGGGAGTCCTGTTTCCTGGAAACCGAGTTCCGGGGCGTGCAGCCGACGCCGGTTGTATGGAGCATCCGGGAAGAGGACGGCGGAACGATCGAGGAAAATGGAAAATACACGGCGCCGAATGTGCCGGGAATCTTTGAGGTGACGGCTGCCAGCACGGTATATGAAAATCTGCGGGCATCGATCTATGTGGTGGTGCGCGACGGAGACTAAGAATTTGAAGATGAGGAGGAACCATGCGGATTCAGACACTGAACAGGGATTATGAAATTCTCCAGATGGCAGAGTCTGGTGAACGGATGGATGTTTTGATAGCGCGCGATGAGAGGCATCCGGAGGATGGAAAGTGTATGCTGATCGTCCTGAAGCAGAAGGAGGATATTTATCGGTTTCTTCCATTTTTAGCCAGCCAGGAGGAAAATGAACCGTTTGATGATTTTATGGGATATTTTCCAAGAGACGGTTATCTGTATATGGTATTCCGGTTTTATGAGTATGCGCGCCTGTCGGACAGGCTTTCTGTGGATACGGGGCTGGTAGAGCGGATTCTGTTAGCTGGAAATGTCCTGCGGCGGATTGTTTTTCTGCATCTTCCCCTCTATTTTCAATATGAGGTGTTGGAGGAAGATAACCTGCTGGCGGGGGAGAATGGGGAGGTTCGCTTTTCTTATCATTTTCATGAGCTGGATCGTTTTTTAGACGTGACCCGCGAGGAAGTCACAGAACGGCTTGGAAATATCTTAAAGGATATATTCAGAGGAGAACTGGAAACACATTCCTGTCCTCCGATGGAAGGTTTTTTGGAACAGATGTATTCAAAACCGTTTCCGGGGGAAGCAGCGCTCTTGAAACAGTATGAGGCCGCTGCCCGTGCAGCGCTCAAGCTGCAGGAAAAGGGAGAACTTAAGCCGAAGGGGCTGGGATTTCGAATTTGGGAGCGGATAAAAAAAATTGCTTCTTGTTTGAAATATGTCCTGCTGATAGCAGTGATGGGAGCACTGGTTGGGTATCTGATCTATACGATCCGTTATCCGTCCCGCAAAGGGGAGGAAGCGGTCAATTACCGTTCGATCGGGACGCTGACGATCGGGGAAAGCGCCGGAGCGGATAACGGAACACAGACGGGAGAGTAAAAGCGATGCGTTTTATAAATGATTTTGACTGGAAAAAAACGATGCAGTATGGATGGAGGCGCATTCTCCGGGCACTGGTACGCCCGTTTGCTGCGATCCGTCTGAAATTCCGCAGGCTGTCGAATCCGAATACCTTAGTCAATACGGTAGTCACAGATGTGCAGACGGAAGTAAAAAAAGCGGTTTCCAAAAAGCCGGAATCGCTCGACGAGTATCTGCTGGTCGGACGTTATTATGCGGCGAAAAAGCTGATTATCGGGATGTTAATTCTGGTGATTCTGCTTCCGATTTTATATTTTAAATTTCTCCATCCAGTTGTCACAGCCCGTTTTCTATGGAAAACGATCCCGATCAATACGGAGAGCCAGTATGGATATACAGGGAAGGTAAAACTGACAGACCCGGAGACGGGCGTGATCTTATACCGGGGACCGCTGGAGGAAGGAAGAATCACGGGAAATGGCAGCCTGTTTGACTATGCAGGCAATCTGCTTTATAAAGGGCAGTTTGAAAATGAGATGTATGAGGGAAAAGGCACATTGTTCTATCCGGACGGCCATGTAAAATATACCGGTGAGTTTTCGCAGAGTCATTATGAGGGGAAAGGAACCCTCTATTATAAAGATGGCACGGTGGAATACGAGGGCGGATTTTCAGATGGAAAATACAGTGGAACGGGAAGCCTGTATGATGCGGATGCCAGACTGGTCTATGAGGGCAGTTTTGAGGGCGGACGTTACAGTGGAAATGGAACACTTTATGGAAAGGAGGGGGACGTTGTCTATGAGGGCGCTTTTTTGAAAGGGCGCTATGAAGGACAGGGAACCCTGTATCAGAATGGAAAAAAAGTATATACGGGTATGTTCATAGCTGGAAATCCGGAGGGAGAAGGCAAACAGTATGGAACCTCCGGCAGCGCGGATAGCTGGGGAACCTATGAAGATGGGGAACTGGTAGCCGGACAGACCATTTTGTATGACTCAGATGGCAGGATGGAATACAAGGGCAGCATTTCGGATGGAAAATATGAAGGAAAGGGACGTCTTTATAAAGAGGGAATGCTTCTCTATGACGGCGAATTTAAAGACGGTAAATACGAGGGAAGCGGAACCTTATATGAGCAGGAAAATATACTCTATCAGGGAGAATTCAAAGATGGCGAATACGAGGGCACAGGGCGTTTGTATGCACAGGGGACACTCCTCTATGATGGGGAATTTAAAGCCGGTGAGTATAACGGAAAAGGAAAACGTTATCAGGAAGGGATTCTTGTCTATGATGGAGATTTCGTGGAAGGAAACGAAGAGGGGGAGGGCATCCTCTATGATGCACAGACCGGGGCGATGCTCTATGAGGGAAATTTTGTAAACGGGGAATATGACGGAGCCGGACGTCTCTATGATCCGGAAACGTATAACCTGATGTATGAAGGAAACTTCCTGCGGGGAAAACGGGAAGGAGCTGGAAAGGCATACAATCCGGAGACGAACACACTTCTCTATGAGGGCAGTTTCCGGGAGGACGTCTATGACGGCGATGGAATTGAATATGATTTAAACGGCGCTAAAATTTACGAGGGGCGCTTTCAGCTGGGGGTGTATTCGGGCACGGGTGTCCAGTATGATCCGGCAACGGGAAAAGTGGTGGCGGAAGGAGAGTTTCGAAATGGTGTTCTTCTGACATCGAAGAGAGAACTGGATGCAGCCAGAAATCCGTCTGAGGAAGAATCGGAAGGGGAGGCAGCGGGCAGCACAGAGGCGACCGCAGAGCAGTCCGCCAGCCCTAAGAACGCGCCGAGTGGTCCAGGACAGGAAAACTAGACAGAAGATAGAACGGTAAAGGGGGAGACAGGATGGGAAAATACACGTCGATCGCGGAGGTCGGTATGGCGATTGTGAGATTGCTGCGAAGAGAGCTGGTACCGGATACCCTGCAAAACCCGGATGCGATCGGTCTGTGCAGTCCGACGGACAGGGGGGATTATATGGTTGGAATCCATCTGTACGATATCCGGGAGAGCGAAGAACTGCGCGTCAATACGATGATTGCACGGGGGGCACAGGAGCTTTTATATCCTCCGAGCTATGTGAATCTCTACTATATGATTACCGTTACATCGACGGGCGATATTAAATACCGTTCGGAGGAGGAACACAAGATTCTGGGGCGGATCGTCCAGGTGCTGGCGGATTACCCTTGCCTGGATCGGGAGACGCTGGAGCCGGTCACATCCCGGAAACAGTTGGATGTGGAGCTGAGTATGCAGAATCTGACGTTGGAGGACAAGATGCGAATTTACAGTGTTCCCAATGCGGGTTATAAATTATCGCTCTTTTACCGGGCGGCACCGGTTGAGATTGAATCGACGAAGAGCCGCCGGACAGCAAGAGTGATGGAAGCAGAGTTTGGTCTGGAGGAAAAACGATGAGTGGAAGAGGCGGCCAGGTAAGGCATAGCGTTTCTTTTGTATTGGAGTTATGGGATGATTTTATGGATCGGCCGATCTCGGATGCGTCTCTCAATGTTTATACGGAGGACAAAAAACGTCCGATCCGGAAAGAGGGCGGTTTTTATGTGTTTACAAACGCTTCATTCCCGGCAGTTGTGACGATTGAGTCAGCCTGGTATGAGCGGGAGGAAATTCGGATTCCATCGATGGACCAGCGAAATCCGGTGATAAAAAAGCGGCTCTCTCCAGGGCACCGTTATCCACTTCCAGAAGGGACAAGCTTTGTTCAGGGACTTGCAGCGCCGGACGTCCGGGTGGAAGTGAGCGTAGAGGATGACAGTGCTTTATGGCGGCTTCTCTCGGATTACGATGCGGAAAAGACGCCGGATCGGATGGAGTTATTTAATCCCTTTGAGAAAGAGCTGGAGGGAAGACGGTTCTATATCCGGGATCGGGAAGGAAAGAAAGAAGAATTTTTTCAGATTCAGTCTCAGGAAGCACGGACAGGGAAAATATGTCTGGCAGAACCGCTGGCATATGCCTATAAAAAGGCGGGGACAAAGCTCTATGAGTGCAGCAGTACCCGTGCGGATGCGGAGGGGAGGTTTCAGATCCCGTTAAAGGTGCGGACGCAGGGGAAAAAAGAAATTTTGTGCCGGATCGGGATAGAGGGTCGGATATATGAGGCGTGGATAGAGAGGGGAAAGACCGTTCACTGGGAGCAGCCGCAGGGACAAGTGGCGTCTGGTGCAGATATGAAAAAGGGCTGAGGATGAAAGAACAGGCAGGAAGGGGGGAATGCGATGAACGCGGAGATGAACATTTACATAAATCCAGATGAATATGGAACCGAACTGCTCACGCACATCCGGATGCTGGCACAGAGCTATCTTTCCTGGAAGCAAAATTCCCCGTTTTCGGTGTCCTATGGGAAGGAACAGCCAGAGGAAGAACTGCGGGAAGTGGGAGAAAATGAACGGAAAGAAATGATTCAGCGGGGAAAGCGGACATATGCGGCGATGCATCAGAAAGCGGTTCAGTCGGCAGCGAATCAGGTCGTCATTCCCCTTGAATATCTCTTCCGAATCCGGAAAGCGGGCGATTTCCTCTGCCACTGCGCGGCGATGGCGCTTGCACCGGAGCTGGATGGAGGGATTGGAGAATTGTATGCAAAGATTCCTGAAAATCATGGAAAGACCCGTCCGACGCTAGAGCTATGTATCTGTCTGTATGCGGTGGAGCCGGAGCGCCGGATCGGCTGCATGCGGAATGTGTTCGAAGAAAAGGAAGCATTTGCATTCTTCTTCGGACGGGAAGTGCGCTGGGAAAGCCGGACGGAACTTCGTCTGGATGCCAGGATCTTACAGTTTATCTTTTCACCGGAATCGGATCCGGAGCCGCTTCGGGCGTTCTGTCATCTGTACCATGGGTTTGAAATCGAAAAAACGCCAATGGCAGTGCGGGAGGCGTTCTCAGAGCGTCTGGCAGCGTTTTGGACGGCGAATCCGGAAGGAAAAAAGATTTTGTATCTCTTTGGCAGTCCCGGATCCGGGCGGCGTTTCCTGATTCAGCACGCATGCAGGAAAAACAGGCGGTTCTGTCTGGAGGCAGATGCGGGGAAATTGACAGGGAGTGATCTTGGAACGCTTTTGGACGAGCTGGTCCGCGAGACGTTGATCCGGCGGGCGGTGTTATGTATCCGCAATTTTCAGTGTCTGTTTCGGGAGGAGGATCCCTATCAGGCATTGTATGTGGTACGCAGGCTTTTGCGGGAGCTTCCCACGGTGATTCTGGTTGCAGATCGAAAGTGGGCGTATGGCAGGGAGGACTTTCCGGCACCATTTACGGAGCTGGAGCTGACGGCGCCAGATACTGGGGAGCGGGTCAGCCTGTGGAAAGAGGCGTTCCGGCGCCACCCGGATGCCCAGCCGGATAGCTTCCGAAAAGAGGAACGGAAGGTGGAGATTCTTGCCGGGAAATTTGCCTTTCTGCCGGGGCAGATCATGGAAGCAGCCGAAGAAGCAGTCCGAATGGCATGGTGGAAGGGAAAACGGGTGGATGAGGAGGAACTCTATCATGCATGCAGGCATCAGGTCAACCACCGGCTGGGAGAAAAGGCGATGTTAATCCAGCCGTCCTATGGCTGGGAGGATCTGATTTTGCCGCCGGAACACAAACAGGTGTTGCGAAATGCCTGCAACCAGATCGAATACGCACATCAGGTCTATGGAACCTGGGGATTTTCTACCAAAATGGCGTATGGACGGGGCGTTTCGATGCTGTTTTACGGACCGCCGGGAACCGGCAAGACGATGGGGGCACAGGTGCTGGCGAAGGAGCTGCATCTGGAGCTTTACAAGGCAGATTTATCAAGCGTGATGTCCAAGTATATCGGGGAGACGGAAAAGAATCTGGGGGAGATCTTTGAGGAAGTGAAAAAGAGCCAGAGCATCCTGTTTTTTGACGAGGCGGACGCGCTCTTTGGAAAGCGATCGGAGGTAAAGGACGCCCAGGATAAATATGCAAACGCGGAGACGGCGTATCTGCTTCAGAAGATGGAAGAATATGAGGGAATCGTGATTCTGGCGACCAATTATATGCAGAATTTTGATGAAGCGTTTAAGCGCCGGATCCGGTTTATGATTGAATTTCCGCTGCCGGATGCGGGACGGCGCAGGCAGATTTGGCAGCAGGTGTATCCGGAAGAAACACCGGTCAGCGAGGAGGTTGATTTTGATTTTCTTGCCGATCAGTTTGAACTCTCAGGAAGCAGCATCAAGAATATCGCGGTGTCAGCGGCGTTTCGGGCTGCCGCTGCCGGGACGGAGATAGAGATGGGGCAGATTTTGGAGTGTCTGCGCGAAGAAATGAAAAAATCCGGAAAGAATCTGCAAAAAGAAGATTTCGGACCATATTACAGTCTGATGAATGGAAAGGGGGAGCTGGGGTATGCCTAGGACGAAGAAAGAAGAGAAAAAAGGGGCAGTGGATCCGGCTAAAAAGGCGGAAGCGAAAAAAAAGACGGAAGATGCCCTGAATGAGACAACATCGATGACCTCAGAGGTTGAAAAGGAAAGTCCAAAGCCGAAAAAAGCGGGTGACCCTGACTGGTATGAGGATATGAAGGAGCGCACCAGCCGCGCGCATGCCTATGGAAACTGTTTTGATGCGACGAAAAAGGGCGTGGCATCGACCAACAGTATAAAAAAACTAGACCAGATTCGGGATGCATCGAACCAAAAAATGTTTGAAATGTCGTTTCTGGAAGAGGGGACGGTAAAGTGCCATGAGAAGATGATGGATGATACGGAACACGGAACCCATAAAGCCAAGGGACAGGAGTATTATGAGCAGACGATGGCGGAAATCCATCAGGCGAAGCAAAAGTACAGCGATCTGCTCGATGCGATCGCAAACCGGAAAGAGGCGATTGAGCAGGACCCGAAGCAGGCGAAAAAAAGCAGTATCATTGAACGCTTCCGTGGGATGCGGGGAAATCATACGATGTTACAGTTAATCCGCCGGGTACGCCTGTTTGAGAAGAATCCAGGATATGAGGAGAAAGCGACCACCTGGTATGGAAAAGCAGCAGAGAAAGTGATGGACATCAAGGAAGCAGTTATGACGGATGATGTCAGTGAAGTGGTGGATACTTCGAGCGAACTCTACTCGAATGGCAAGGATACAAAAGAAAATGTGGAAGAGCTGCAGAATGCACTGTCTGGAATTGATAAAGAGGATGGACCTCTGTCCGGCATTTTTGGGATAATAAAGGATACAGCAGGGTTGATTAAAGATACGATTTTCTTTATCAAAGATTTTAACCAGAGAAATGCTGAAAATAACATAGAAAAGCTGATCGGAATCGTCACAGGCGGTATGTCTACGCTGGCGGATACAGCGGAAAAAGTGGCGGGACTTCTCTCGAATTTTCCATTTATCGGCGCCATCATCGGTTTAATTAAAAACGGAATCAAGTTTTTTTCCGAAGGCTATAAATTTTTCATGAGCCAGCGCCGGATCCAAAAGCTGAGAGAGCAGAAAAAACTGCTGAGAGAGCGTATGTTAAAGCGAAAAAAGAAATACGCCGATGATCCGGAGTTACGGGGACTTTATAAATATGTTGGGGAAGGGGAGGACGGAAAAGCCGAACTGGACGCTGGAAAGCTGGGAAATCGGGAGTACCGCGGCTTGCGGGGACGCGGAAGCGATGCCCGAAATAAAATGAAAGGTGCCGAGGCATCCAAGGAAGAAGCGGGAAAAAAGAAAGCCTACTATGCGGCGAAAGAGGACGAGACGGTTGAGCAGTATGATGAGATCAAGGAGCTGATCCATAAAAACAAGAACCAGAGGAAAGATGCGATCCTGGCGCTGGTAGAAGAAGGACTCGACGTAGCGGCTAATATTGCCAAATTTTTCCCGGGAGTCGGGGATGTGGTGTCGGCGGCGATCAAAGTGGGCAGTACGATTGCCAAGGCAGGAAAATTTGTGGGAAGTAAAATAGTGGAGTGGGGAAAGAGTATATTCGGACATAAAAGATCCAAAGAGAATAAGGAAAAATTCCGAAATAAATATGCAGAGCATATATACGATCACATGGCGGAGGTTTCTGAATATTTGGACAGTGAGGGAAAGATTGACCTCAACCAGGCCGATCAGGGACAAATTACCAAAGTGGCGGAAAGTTATGATTATGCAGAAACCATGCTGATGGGGATGGGAGCTGATATGGCGGACATGATCGGAGCAAAGAGTAAGAAAGAGCTGCTCAAGACAATGAGTGAGGCGTTTGGAGCGGGCGATTAAAGAGGAGGCAGAAGCGAGATGAAATATGAAATAAAACAAAGGGATCTGGAATTGCTTGCCGATTTCCTGGAGGAAATGGAGTGGGAGACGGAACGGTTCGGGGAAGGAACCGAACAGCCGTCTCTGGCGGCGGTGTTGACGATGGATGAGGACTATGACGAGAGGGTGCTGTTTACCTACATCGATCTGCCAGAAGAAGATTCAGAGTTTACGAAATATTTGCAAATTTATCTGCAAATACCGCTAAATTTGGAGGAAATCCCGGCAGGGGAGATGATGGTTTTCGTCAATCAGCTCAATCTGGTAACGCTGCTGGGAAGTTTTTCCTATGTCCCAAGGGTAGGAGAAAGGGATGCCAGGGTGGATTATCGGTATGTACTTCCGATGGAAAAGGAAGCCCTGCCGGATGAGGGAACCGTCGGAGAAGTCCTCTTAAATCTGGTCAAATACGCGCAGATGGCGGAGGGGCTGATCGCGAGCCGCATCGAGGGAACGCCGATGGAGGCGATTGTAGGGGCGATCCGCCAGGAAGTGGAAGAAAAACGGGGGTAGAAACATGGGATTTTGCGTACTCGGAGGAGCCATGTGCAGTTGTACGTTCGGGATGGCGCCGTCTGCGCTGATGGTTACACCGGAAAAAAAGACGGTGTCCTCCATGCCGATGGCGACGATTCTGGATCATGTACCGATGAAAAATATCATGCCGTTTGGAATGTGCCAGTCGCTTGCCAACCCGACGGTGGCGTCTGCGACGGCGGCAGCGCTTGGCGTGCTGACTCCGATGCCGTGCATCCCGGTCATTCCAGCGCCTTGGGCGCCAGGATCGCCGACGGTGCTCATCGGAAATACGCCGGCGCTGAACCAGAGTTCCAAACTCATGTGCGCCTACGGCGGTGTCATTCAGATCACAAATCCGGGAACTACCAATATACAGATACCTTAGGAAGTGAGCAGATTTATGAAAAAAAGGATCTTTGGCCTTCGGGCAAAATTTGCGCTGCTGTTTGTACTGTTTGCCGCGCTGATCATGTGCTCGGTCGGTGTGATGACATATCAGTCATACCGGAGCGCCATGATGGAGCGGTACGCCAGCGAGGCGGTCACGACTGCGAAGCTGGCGGCATCCTATCTGGATGGGGATGAGATGGTCAGATACAGCATCACGCGGGAGGAAGACGCGGAATATGAACGGCTGGCGGCAATTCTGGACAATATCAAAGAACAATCCGGAGTGCTCTATCTGTATGTGGTAAAGCCGGTGTCCGAGGATTCAACGGTTTACCTGTTCGATGCGTCTGCGATCAACGAGACAAATTACCTGGCAAAACTGGGAGATCGGGGCGACTGGAATGAAAACTTTAAGCTGGCAAAAGAGGTGATGGAGACGGGGGAGCCGAGCCATGAGCTGGAGCCGACAATGACACAGTTGGGGTATCTTGCATCTGCTTATGTCCCGATCAAGGATCACACGGGAACACCAATTGCGGTCGTCGGGGTCGATTTTACGATGGATGAGATTCAGACGTTTTTGAGGTACAGCATCAAGAATCTTCTGCTTCTTATGGGCGCCTTGATTTTAGGATGTTTTCTTGTTTTATTGCTTTTGGTGAACCACAGCATTATTTCCCCGATCCGTGTATTGAAAAAATACGTGGAAAAGATGGCGGAAGGAGAGCTGGGGGTGCAGGTTCCGATTCGCAGCCGGGATGAGATCGGGGAAATTTCAGAAGTATTTAACCGGATGTCATTTAATATCGGTTCGCATATCCATGAGATCACAGAGTTAAACGAGGGATATTATAAATTTGTGCCGTCGGTCATTTTCCAGATCCTTGGAAAACAGAATATCAAGGAGATCAATCTGGGGGACAACTGTACGGTTACGCTGGAAGTTTTACGGATGCAGATCAATCGTTTCGAAGAAAAGACGAGGCGGATGGATGCGGAAAAACTGTTTGGCTTTTTGAACCGCGTGTATCAGCTCAGCGTCCCGATCATTATGGAAAAGAAAGGTGTGGTGGATTCCTATTTTAATGGAGGATTAAGCGCTATCTATACGAATGCGGGGAAAAATGCCCTGGACAGTGCGATCAGTATTTGCCAGAAGTTAAACGAGGAAAAGAGGGCTGGGCGGCAGCCGGAATTTAAGGATCTGGAACTGGCATTCGCCGTCTCGATCGGAAACCAGATGGTGGGAATCGTCGGGCATGACCAGAGACTTTCAGAGGTAACTTTGTCAGAGCAGATCTCAGTCGTTGATTACCTGAGAAAGATTGCGTGGAAATATAAAGCGCGGGTGCTGGCGACGGGAACCGCCGTCAGCCGTATTCCGGATTTTGACAGCCGCTATCATGCGAGAATTCTGGGGCTGATCCATATCAGCGCTTCGGATGCGCTGGAAAAAATTTATGATGTCTATGACGGCGATGAAGAAGCGATGCGTGAGATTAAGGAGCAGACAAAAGCAGACTTTGAGGCGGGCGTCCGGCACTTTATGGCGAAGCGTTTTTATGAGGCCAGACGTTGCTTTGTGAAGGTACTGAAAGTATCGCAGGGAGATTATGCGGCGCGTGAATACCTGTATTTGTGCAATCAGTATTATACGAAGGAGGATACATTAGATATCAACGTTTACATAGAAGATTTCTGATGGATGAGCAGAATGGCAGAGTATGAGAAGTTTACAGATGCGGCGAAGGGGGAATATGAAAAGCGGGCAGGCGGAATGTAGGGAATGCTGCCCTCGACCATATCC
>JBNMLY010000065.1:0-11623 GCA_050875065.1 Otoolea sp.
TCTCCAACAGAATCAGGGAAATCTTTGTCTCATAACGGCTCAGCAGATCCAGACACGCCTCCCCATTCTCCGCCTCCAGAATTTCAAATTCATTTTTAAGCATCTCAGAGAGGATCATGCGGTTCATCTCCGCGTCATCCACGATAAGAATCCGGTAACGCTCCGCATTACGTCTTCCAAGGGCCGCGATCTGTTCTGGCGTCCTCTGATCATCCTGCTCTGTGACAATCGTATCTTTGGAAGCCTTTGCCTGATACATATATTCATCTGCCCGGTACATCGCTTTCTCGACTGTATCCTCATGCGTCATCGTTCCCCCGACACTGATGGAAAGTTTCAGTTTCGGACAATCCTCTACACTCGTATTCCGTACCATCTCCTGAATGGAATGAAGTTTGTTTATAAATGCTTCCAGACCGATCCCCGGCATTACCAGCAAAAATTCATCGCCTCCATACCGCACCAGCCGATCCGTCTTACGAATGCAGCGTTCAATCACTGACGCCACCGTCATCAGCGCCTTATCGCCTGCCATATGTCCATAAATATCATTATATGTCTTGAGATCATCCAGATCAATCATCGCGATCCCAGCGTCCATTCTCTGTTCTTTTAAACGATCTTCAAAATATCTCCGGTTGTAAACACCGGTCAATGCATCTGCATAAAGCTCTCGCTTGTAATCTGCAAACTTCTTAATCATCTCTTCCCGGCTTTCTGCATCCAGAAGAAATTCCTCATCCAGGCAGGAGATCAGTTCCATCACGCAGGGGGTACCATCCACTTCCAGATATTTCGCCACCACCTGGTACATCTTATCTCCGATAAACTCCATTTTTGTACACTGGCATTTGGTAATCAGCGCCCGCTGCGCCACACAATTCTCACAACGCTCCCCCTTTTCCCAGACAGAGTAGCACTGGCAATCCTCCATATGCAATTTTCCCTGCGTCACATAAAATTTACGAAGAAGATCTTTATCCAGAACGCGCACCACGATAAATATCTTTTCTAACTCCGTAATCATCCGTTCTAATTCCCGCGCTGTCATTTCAATTTTGGAATCCATTTTTTTCCCCTTTTATCTGATTTTCCAGTTTGCTGCATTCTCTCATTGTACAGACACATCCATTCGGCTCTGCCTTGATCCGGACATTTTTCTTTTTCCATATAAAAAATATGCTCTGTCCATCCAGTCTTTTTCTTACTCATTTGTTTACCAGAACCTTTTCTTTGTCCAGTATATCACACACTTTTCGATTCCTCAACCAACAAACTTCTCTTCCTTTTTTATAATTTTTTATCAATCTGTTCACAAAAGATTTCCTTTATTTTTTAAGCGTTTCGTATTACAATAAGACTGAACACAGAAAGGAGTATGAACTATGGCAAAAAAACATTTTGGTAAATTGCTGACACTTGCTGCCATCGTCGGCGCTGCCGCTGCAGGTGTTTCTTACGTTTTACAGTATAAATCTTTCCACAAGGAGCTGGACGAAGATTTCCACGACTTTGAGGACGATTTTGATGACTTCGAGGAAAACGAAGAGGATGAGACATCCGAACCTACCGATACAACTGCCACCGAACGCAGCTACGTATCTCTGACACCGGATAAAAAAGAAACGAAACCTGAAACAGAGGCATCAAGCAAGGAAGAGTCTTCCACGGCGTCGGAGGCATCTGCATCCGTGAAGGCCGATACCATAGAGGAGCGTTCAGATACAATCGTTGGCAGCACAGCGTCTGACACTGAGTCCACTACATCAGCTTCTCCAACTGTTTCTGACGAAAATGCAACGGTTACCGTTGAGGAAATCACAGAATAACACAGGAGGCTTCTTTGCATGGTACAAAGTCTTCTCCGTGCGATTGAACTGCTGGAACTTCTAAAAGAGACCCATCACAAATATTCAATCGCAGAACTCTCGGAATCAGCCGGACTTCCCCCTAGCACGGTACACCGGATTTTACAGACCTTTTGTGAAAAAAAGTATGTGATCCGAGATGAACACGCACATACCTACCAGTTGGGGCCGGCTTTGATTTCCCTTGGACGTGCCGCCGCTGACAATATACGGATTCAAGATGCCGCGCTTCCCATTCTCAAGAATCTTTCTTACTGCACTCATGAAGATTCCTATTTGATGATTCAAGTCGGTGACAAAGGACTGGTTCTTGACAAAATAGATGGTCCCAACCATCTAAAAGTAATCGAAGAATTCGGGTATGAAATGGATCTGCATTGTGGCGCGATCCGAAAAGCCCTGTTAGCTTTTCAGAGTAACGAGTATATCCAGCATTACTTAGATACTCGTTTAGATCGCCCTGATGTATTTCCTCCCGCCAATCGAACAGAACTTGCAGAGGAACTACGTTCTATCCATGAAAAGGGCATTGCCGTTTCTCACGGTGAATATGTTCCAGATGCACTCGGCATTGGTGTGCCTATTTATGGAATAGACGGCCGTGTTTCTGCTTCCGTCGGCATTATTGCTCCATATTCCCGCATTATCGATGACAGCCACCTGCTTCATTTACAGGAACAGGTCCGTCATAGCGCTGCTGAACTCTCCTACTACATGGGACACACGTTCCGGCAGCCAGTTTAACCCACATTTTTTTATTCACTTTTATAACAACTACGTTCATAATTCAGGGGGGATATTGCCAAACGGGTAGAAATCGTATACTAGATTTCTGCCTGTGGGAGTATTCCCTTTTTCAGATGGTGTCACTTGGAAAAAGAGGACTTTTTATCGTTCCGAAAACTATATACTCGCTTTCCAGCTCACCGGCTGATTTACACCAGGGACTATTTGTTATAAATATTTGTATGAAACCATCGGTTTTAAACCGTTGATAGGGCATCTGCAACCGATGTATCAATTTCAAAAAAAGGAGATTTCTATGATAAACAGACGACTTTTTATTACCCTGACCGCCGGACTTCTCTCCGTCTCCGCCGCATTTCCGGCGATGGCAGGAACCTGGAAAAATGGAGCGCGAGAAAATACTGCCCGCTGGTGGTATGACAACGGCGATAACACCTGGGCCTCAAACGGCTGGAAATGGATTGACGGCAATCAGGACGGTGTAAGTGAATGCTACTATTTCGACACGGACGGCTGGCTTTTAACCTCTACCACCACCCCTGACGGGTATTCCGTAGATGCAAACGGCGCCTGGGTTGTAGATGGTGTTGTGCAGACAAAAAAGACTTCCACTGCACAGGCACAGGATGAGGAGAGCTGGGAAGATTTCCAAAATAGTACCTCTTCTTCCTCAAAAAAATCTACCTCCTCCACAAAATCCACAAAAACACTCGTTCGCCCAACCAATGCCACTGCCACCGCTGCCAGTTCCTCCGACTCAGCAACGGACTCTGATAGCGATTCCGGCCCAGCCAAGGAGACCTCTTCCTCTTCCGGTGATGAAAAACCGGAGGCTCCAAAGAAAAACTCAACGCTGGAACCAGACAGCAACTACCGCCAGGGTTCTGTGACGGATGAGGAGATCGCGAATAATAGTTCCTCTGATTCCGATGGAAACTAGATAAAACCTCTCTCTAAATAAAAAGAGCTGCTACTCAAAAGGAGATGACGCACTTGGCGGTGTCTCCTTTTGAGTATCGGCTCTTACCTTTTTGATCGTAGAAACGCCCTCACAGGAATTTCCCTGCGGGGGCGTTTCTATACTCATCATTCAGTTTCCCAAATGAATCTTCTATTATTTCTGAAGTGCCAGAACGTCTGCAAATGCCTGAATAGCAGTGCTTGCCTGACCGAAGTCTCTCATCTGCTGGTCGATACCCAGTTTGATGTGCGGGATACCTGCATCGTTCAGAGCTTTCTTCAGGTACGGATACTCCATCTCCTCCGGATCGCAGAACTGCTGCATGAACAGTACCAGACCCTGAGCGCCGCTCTCTTTAACCATGTTAGCAACGAACTCGCCACGACGGTTCTTGTTGGATTCCGGATCGTACAGAAGTACTTCGTAATCGATGTTAGCGAACTGTTTAGCCAGTGCTCTAACCGGATCCAGCTCGTCTTCCGGAGCGTCTACGCGGAAGGAACGTGTCTCATGAGCTACATCATCTGCAGCGATAGCGATGTTGTTCTCTTCGAAGATAGAAAGCAGCTTCGGATTATCGCAGATAATACCAGAGGTAACAACCTTGGTACCCTTCCAATCACAGACTGGAAGCTTAGCCAGCTCTGCGTTCAGTTCGTTCAGTTTTGCAGTGTATTCCGGCTTCTCCATGAAGTAGAATGCTTTCAGAACTGCGGAACGTTTGGTAGGTGTGATAACGTCGCAATGCTCGTTAGCCAGTTTTACAAACTCACGGCGAGCTGCACGGCTCTTGTTGTAAACTACGATAGCATCCTGGATATCAGCATCGGTAATCTTCTTGCCAGCAAGCTCTTCCAGATCTGCTTTTACGTGGTTGTACTGATCGATACAGAACTGAAGTCCGAACTCGTCGAAACGGTTCTGCGGATGAGCTAAGAAGATAACTTTCATCTTGTCGCCCATAGCTACACGGAAGTTCTGGCTCATCGGACGAAGGGTATCACAGATAGTAGGTGTGATAATACCGTCTAACTGATCCATCGTTCCATCCAGCAGCATCTCCAGAGCTAACTGAGCGATGGTGCAGTAGAAAGTAGCGCAGTACTCTTTTGCACGGCTGATGGTCTTGGTATTGGAACCCCACATACCCATCGGAACGATACCAGCGGCATATACAAGCTCTTCCGGAGCGTAGTACGGAAGTACACCGACTACTTTCTTACCCTGAGCTTTGTATTCAGCAAGCTGCTGCTTCGGAGTTGCAGCTTTTACTTTAAATTCTTCTAATAATGCGTTAACACTCATCGTTATTTAGCCTCCTTTGCCTGCTTATTTGCTTCCATTGCCTCTACCAGACCTTCTACACGAGTCTCGTACTGAGCGGCATTGAAGTTACGCGGGTCAGCCTGATCGCCGTCGAAGCCAGCACACGGGATACCCAGGTCAGCAGTAAAGCGACGCTGCATCTCAGCCATGTAACCAGACCACGGTTTACAGCTTCTGTTGTAGTGAACCAGAACGCCATCTACCTTGTTGTCACGGCAGATGCCTTCACGCCAATCAACACCCTGCTCGATGCAGACAGAGTTCGGAGCTTTGTAGTAAGCACGAGCCATCTCATCGATGTTGTTGTAAACGAAACCGAATGCCGGTGCGTATACAACGGCGGTAACGTTTACACCGTGGGTCTTCAGCGGTTTGAACAGAGCCGGCAGTTTCGGCCAGCACGGAATACCCTCGAACATAACACGGTATTTCTCCGGGAACGGAGTTGTAGTCTCACCCTTCTTAACAGTCTCTTCCAGATCCTGTGCCAATAATTCGAATGCATCGCCAGCTGCTACGGTAGCACGTGCAGTTACAACGTCTGCCATGTGGTTGAACAGGTCAAATCCACTGTATGGAGCCGGTTTGTACTGCAGATAATCACAGACTTTCAGCCATGCCTTAGCGGTACGGTTAGCGTTTGCACAAGCCTGCTCGAACTTCTTCTCGTCAAACTTCTTGCCTGTCAGTTTTTCAAGCTGTTTGATAGCCTGATCGAACTGAGCGCGAACGTATTTAACATTCTCGTCATGAACTTCTACTGTATTGTTGTACGGGATATCGATCATGATCAGCGGAATGTTGCACATACGAGCGATGTTCTCATACCATTTTGTCATACAGTTACAGATGTTGTTACAGCACAGTACGAAATCTGGCTGCGGGATACGCATCTGACGAATCGGAGAAATAGCCTCAAGACGTTTCTCTTTTTCCGGACCATCCGGGAGCTTCTCGATCTCAAGCAGGTTGTCCAGCTGAAGATACGGAGTCTGAGTCTTCGGGTCTTTCTTCGGCTTACCATCTTCGCCCATGATAACGTTGCCGTCAGCATCCTTTAATGGCTTACCTGTACTCGGGTCGATGATGTACTCACCGGTTACCGGGTCATACTTACGGGATACACGGACACCAGCAGCGTATGCTAAGCTGATACGTGCGTAACCGCAGATATCGTTATCATATCCAAGATCCTCGGCTGCCTGGCACATCATCTCACCGTAACGGTTTGCTGCGATACCAGCTGCCTGGTTCTCCGGGTACATAACGTGTAAATCAAATGCTGCTGCAAGCTCACACGGGAATTTGGAAGAAGACCATCCAACTAACTCGCCTCTTGCTTTGGCCTCACGCGCCTCTTTGTGGACGTCATCTACGACCTTACGAAGCGCAAGAACACCAGGACTAACTTGTTTTGCCATAATAATTATCCTCCATTCTTAAAATTAACTTAGTTACTTCTGACGGCTGGCTACCTGATATGCCATCAGGGCTGCGCCAAGCGCGCCGTTATACTGTGTCAGCGGGGATGTATAAATCTTTACGCCAAGTTCAGCCTCAAGCGCATCTACTACGCCCTGATTCTGAGCCACACCGCCTGTCATAACGACATCCGGCACTACACCGATTCGGTGGGCAAGACCCGTGACACGATGAGCCACTGAACGATGAATACCGGCAATGATATCACATTTATCCGTTCCCATCGACAACTGGCTTATAACCTCACTCTCTGCAAAAACCGTACAAGTAGAACTGATTCCTACCTGCTTCTTGGACATAGCACCCAGACGGCCAAGGTCATTCACCTTAACCTCCAGAACACGCGCCATAACATCCAGGAAGCGGCCGGTTCCGGCTGCACACTTATCATTCATCTGGAAGTTGGTCATAACACCGTCTTCCACGCGCAGAACCTTCACATCCTGTCCGCCGATATCAATGACGGTATGAACCTTCGGGAAGAGGAAATGTGCGCCTTTCGCATGACATGATAACTCACTCATCTGCTTGTCCGCAATGCCATCCATCAGGGATGTACGTCCATAACCGGTCGCAAGCGTAAATGCCATGTCTTCTTTCTTGAGACCTGCATCCTCCAGAACTGCCTCAATCGCACGGCTCGGACCGCTTGTGCCCGCTCCGACATCAATCAGAGACTTTCCTACAATATCCTTTCCGTCTTTCAGAATGATACATTTGGAAGCCGTAGAGCCTACATCGATACCTAAAGTGAAAATTTCGCTCATAATGTATCTGTTTCCTTTCAATACTGACTTTCTATGCCTGATTTTTGTTTCAACGGTATTTTTTGACATAATCATACAAAGCACACCGTCTCCACCCATCATAATACCACAAAATCGCTCAAAAGTCGCTGTAAAATCATGAAAATACTATAAAATAATTCTTAACAGACTTATAAATTGTTACTTATCTGCCTGAGTATATCAATAAATCGAGCAAAGATTCCAGTTTCTTTGCCCGATTTATCTGAAAGCATCTGGCAAAGCAGCTTCTCCGCCATCCTGCAGATAAGCTGTTTCGCCAAAGCCTCACACTATTCACACTATCACTTTGTTACTTATCACTATTTACACTATCACTGTCAGCCGCGTACTTACGCGCCTTCTCTTTTAATGTTATCTTAGCGGCACCTATCACCATGCCGTTTGGATTTGAAAATTATTTACCGAAGTTGATGAACTCACGAGTAGATCTCGGAGCCAGCATCTGATGCATCGGGCAGATAGCCTGAGCATTCTGATAATAAGCCTCAGTAAATGCCTGGATGTACGGACGAAGATCGGTCAGATCTACGATCTCATCAACCATACCCTGTTTTGTACAGTATTTCGGACGAGATTTGTCTGTGTACATCTGGATCATAGCGTTCATCTTGTCGATGATCGGCTGAAGCGGCTCGCCAGCCTTTTTAGCTTTCACAAGCTTTCTGGAGTACATAGCGTTTGCAGCGGTCTCGCCCGGCATTACGTAGTACTCGCAAGCACCGGTACCGATGGAGAATACGTTGGTGTTGTTGCCCTGCGGACCACCCAGAACGTAGTGAGCAGCAGCACTTGCCTTACGAAGGGTAACCTCCAGAGACGGCAGTTTAGCATTCTCGATGGAGTAGATCAGGGACTGACCTAAACCAAGCAGCTCTGCCTTCTCAGCGTCATCGCCTACATCGATACCTGTGGTATCCTGCAGCCAGATAACCGGTGTCTTATCACGAGCACACAGAGTAACGAACTCGTTCATCTTGATCAGACCCTGACGGTACAGCTTACCACCGATACCTACAGCACCCTGTTTGTACTCCGGATAGTTCATCAGTAAGCCCTGTACGTTAGCGATAACGCCAACCAGAAGGCCGTTTACCTTTGCAAGACCAGCAACGATCTCCGGACCGTAGCCTTTCTTGTACTCATAGAATTCACTGTTATCGAACAGACGGCCGATTACATCGTAGATGTCATATGGACGTTTCTGGTTCATCGGGATGATGCTGTACAGATCCTCAGCCGGAAGCTGCGGAGCCTTCGGAGTATCAACACGGAAGAATTCCAGGTTGAAGCACGGAAGGTAATTGATGTACTTCTTGATTCCCTCGATAACGCCTAAATCATCCTCGTAAACCTCACGGAAGAAACCGGTCTCATCGTAGTGTACCGGAACGGATCCCGGAGCCGGAACATGATGTTTACCGTTTTCGATCTGTGCGTTGATGATCTGCTCTGCTGCTTCCTCATCGATGTAACCCTTCGGGTTCATACCGGAAAGGATACCAGCGCCACCAACTGCCATGTTCGCATCTTTGTGAGCGATCAGGATAGTCGGGGAAATGCTGTGATATCCACCACCTGCCGGGTTGGTTCCGTAGATACCTACGATAACCGGAACACCAAGCTGGTTTAACTCAGCGTTGCGGAAGAACGGTGTACCACCACCACGACGGTTCGGGTATACTTTATCCTGGTTCGGGAACTCAACGCCGGAGCAGTTTAACAAGTAGATTAACGGAAGGTGAAGCATCTTAGCTGTATCTGCAGCACGAAGCAGATTATCTGCCTGTCCCGGAACCCAAGCGCCAGCCATCTTCTTATTATCAGAAGCGATGATGTAAACCCATTTGCCATTTACACGACCAAGACCATTCAGGATATTGGTTGTCTGGAAGCGGTTGTCTTCCGGATTGTAAAGGCTGTTTAACGGGCACCATGTGCCTGGATCGATCAGGGCGTTGATACGCTGTGTAGCGGAAAGCTGACCACGTGCGTTTAACTTCTCCTCGGTTGTGATACCAGCATCCAGAGCCTGTTTGATGGACTCATGGATATCGTTTTCAACAGCCTTCAGTTCCTGCTCGTTTTCCGGATTCGGATTAACCAGAGCCTTACCCACGGTCGGCATATTCTGGAAATATCCTGGCATTGAATACATATTCATGTCTTCTTTTCTCCTTATAAATATGAAAATAAAAATTGATTATTAATTAATTGCAGGCGGGACAGATCTGTGCCTGTCCCGCTTTGCAACTAGTCACATGTTGATTGACAGGAAATAAACTCTTCTGTCAAATCTCTGATATCAGGCAGTGATTATTTAGTTTCCTTCGGAACCTTGATAAATGCCTGACCTGGGTCGATCTCTTCACGGATAACGCGGATGATTTCCGGATCCGGACCTTCCATAAGCTGTGCTCTGGAGGTATCGATCTCGAAACCTGTGTTCTCCTGAACCATTTCCGGAGAGGAGAATGGATAGTAGTAAGCCAGGTACATTCTCTTAGTCTCTTCGTCAAACTTCATGATACCAAGATCGGTAACTACCATCTGCGGTCCACGGTTGCCCGGAAGACCTGCTTTCTCACGTCCGCCAGGGCCATCCATCCAACCACAGCTGGTAATGTAGTCAACGTGCTCCATGAATCTTCTCTTCTGATGCTGCATCATGATGATGGTATTGCAGAAAGTAGCGATTCCGTTTGCACCGCCGGAACCTGTGAAACGTGTGGTAGGTTTAACGTAATCACCCTTACCGAAGATACAGGTAGAGTTTACGTTTCCGTACGGGTCGATCTGAGCGCCGCCGATGAATGCTACCATACGGTCAGCATCATGTAACCACTCGTTAGCCTCAAAACCTACGAAACGGATATTCGGCCACTGTACTGCACAGTGAGCCATGAAACGGTTGTCACCTACGGAACGCGGAACCTCAACCGGGGAGCAGTCCATAAGTCCGCTCTCTACGATCGGATGGCAGCTCGGGCAAACAACACGTTTAGCCAGAGAAGCACCGATTAACGGAAGACCAGTACCAACGATAACGATCTGATTCTCTTTAATATTTTTTGCGATGGCGTAAGCCTGCATTTCCTGCTTTGTATACTTTGTATAATCAGCCATTTTAGATTTTCCTCCCTCAATTAGTGTCTGGTAGAATAGCCAAGATGCGGCTCATTCTTAAGGTTCATGAGGCGAGCGCCGCCCAGTACGTTGAGCAGATCATCCTGATCCTTGCATCCATATACATACTTCTGAAGGTAATCCTTGAAAGTCTCCGGAATCTTGGTTCCGTCAGCAGCATCTTTTGCAGCCTGAGCAGCAACCTCTGCAGCCTTTGCAAGTTTCTCATCTTCTGGCTTAGCAGCAGCAGCCTTAGCAGCCTTGTCTGCAGCCTTCTGAAGCTGTGCCTTAGCATCCTCAGCATCCAGGTACTTGGAAGCCTTGTCATACTCTTTCAGGGCTTTGTCATCATCATCATAGTAGCCGTAGCACTGTGCCGGCCAAGCACCGTACGGTGCACGTACAACAGCGTCAACGCACTCACCAAAGATTCTTGTCTTGGTTGGGTCACGGCGGATGTACTCATCGCTTACGATCTCCTCGCAGGTAACGATGCAGCGTTTAGCAGCTACAGCGATATCTACATCATGGAACTCATCGCCATCGATGATACAGGTTCCATCCGGAGAAGCCTGCTGTACATGGATGATAGCACAGTCAAGTTTCGGTACCGGAACAGCCAGAAGCTTCTCGCCTGGCTCGAGCGGATTCTCAACTTCTACACATTTCAGGTTGTCAACACCTTCCATGGTTCTTCTCTTCTCTTCGCTGATGCCCCAGAATTTAACAAGGCCGGAACCCTGCATCATTCTTACTGGCAGGTACGGAAGACCCAGAGAAGCTGCATGAAGCTGTAACATCATAACGTCCTGAGAGTAATCCTCGTATGTCAGTTCGCCCTTCTCGATAGAAGCACGGAAACGACGGGATACGTTTGTGTAACCAGAGTTAGCTGTGTAGCAGTTGATATAAGCTCTTACACGGCCTTCACCGATTAAGGAATCCCAGTCACCACCTGCCGGGCCAGACCAGCCTACAAAACCAGTTTTACCCTGACGAAGGATCTCGTAAACTGCTGCATACGGTTTACGGTTTGTTGTAAATCCGCCGAGACAAAGTACGTCGTTGTCATGTACATACTTCTCTACGGCATCGTGTAAAGACATTACTTTATTAGCCACAATAAAGCCTCCTTTAATAAAATTTTCTATAACTACCTATATAAATAAGTAAAAACGGGATCCGACAATTCCGGCGCTGAGGAATATCCCCAGCGCCAGATGCAGCCAGATCCCGGCTGCAACAGCCAAAAATCAAATATGGTCGATTAACCGAAAATCAGCATGAAGAAACCTGCTGCTACGGCA
>JBNMLY010000066.1:0-11590 GCA_050875065.1 Otoolea sp.
AGTACATCCGGGAACTTGATTCTGACAGCCAGTATGAGCTGATCCGGGAACTTCTGGAACCGGAATTTGGCCCGATGTTCGTGACTCCGCAGGATATGGATGAGCGGGTCTGCAAGCTGAGTGCGGCGATCGCCGAGGGGATCCAGCGGGCGGTAGAGCGGCTGGAGGAGGGAAAATAAGGAAAATGGAATAAAAAGATGCAATGAAAACATGAAAGAAAGAAGGCAAAAAAGCCCTGAATTGAAAATAGAGCCAAACAGGAAACTACACTTTATGAACCGCATAGGATAGAACAGGGAAGATTGCTGCTCAAATTGCTCAAATATCAAGCGGAGTGACAAGGCGTATGATTTGGCAGCCATCAAAGAAGGGAGATGAATGCGATGCGGTGGTGGCGGAGAGCGGCAGGAATCCTGATGGTTCTTTTTTTGCTGGCAGTCGGCTGGAAGATGCGTGCATTCATCTGGACAGCCGTGCAGAGTGCGGTGTTAAAGTCCTGGTATCCGGTCTGGAGTGCCAATTTGCGGGAAGAATCCGATTCCGAGGCAGGGAAGAGACGCAGATTGGCAGAGTGGAAAAGGCGGACGCAGGGCGAAGCCGATCCATCCTATTATAAATATCTGGAAGAACAGGAAGTCCGGCAGGAATATACGGACTTCCTGACGCGCGTTTCCGGGAGCCGGCTGGTAGATGGAACATTACCTGGAACATGGAACGGGCTCACTTGTGAAAGTGGAGAAGAGAACAGTGGAGAAACGGATGCGGGAACTCTGTATGCGGATGGAAAGAGCGGAGAACAGGCAGGCGGAGTGAATGGAAGGAAGCAAGGAAAAGATTCTGGAGAAAACAGCGAGGGCGGCGGTGTTACAGATGGGATCGATGAGAACAGTGCGGTGGCATCCGGCAACGGAATGGCGAACCCGGCCGCACTGGTGGACAGCCCGCGCCTGCGGAAAAAGCTGGAAGATTATGATTATCTGGTCCAGCACTTTTTTACGATCCATCCGACGGCAGCGATTGACAGGAGTCTGATGAATGCGGAGGCATTTTTATCGATGGATCTAACGATTGAGAAGGATGAGGCGGACGGACCGCAGATCCTGATTTATCACACCCATTCGCAGGAAAACTATGCAGATCAGGCGGGAAGCGGCGGGAAAGGCGCGGTGGTGGCGCTGGGGGAAGAACTGGCGGAGCGCCTGCGGGCAAAAGGGTATCCGGTCTGGCATGACACAACCGCTTACGATATGAAGTCGGGACATCTCGATCGGAGCCGCGCGTATACATATGCCTGCGAGGGAGTCACGAACCTTTTACAGAAATATCCGTCGATTCAGGTAATTCTGGATGTGCACCGGGACGGCGTCAGTGAGCAGACGCGTCTTGTCACGCAGATAGACGGGAAACCGACGGCGCGGATCATGTTTTTCAACGGAACCAGCGAGACGCCGGACGGAGTGATCGAGTATCTGGCAAACCCCTACCGGAAGGAAAATCTGGCGTTCAGCTTTCAGATGAAGTGGAATGCCGACCAGATGTACCCCGGATTTACGCGGACGATCTATTTAAAAGGGCTTCGATACAACCTGCATCTGCGCCCGCGCTCGGCTTTGATTGAGGTCGGGGCACAGACGAATACGTATGAGGAGGCGGTCAACGCGATGGATCCGCTGGCGGAACTTTTGGAACGGGTGCTGACGGGAGAATGAGAGGCTGCGGTTTACAGGCAGGCACTTTTGGAATCGAAAGTGCTGTAAGATAAGGTGGCGGCAGTAGGAATTTGCCGTGGCTTCGGGCTTTTTCGATTTCAGGACTTGCGGCGTACCTGAAAAAATGGTATATTCATTTAGATCAGGTGTTATTCATTATAAAAGATGATTCTACTAAGAAATAAAATATTGCGGCAAACATTTTGCCGCCCAATGAAGTGATACAGAGAGAGGAATGAACGGATGGCAATTATAGATCAGAGCAAAATCAGAAATTTCTGCATCATTGCACATATCGACCACGGCAAATCGACGCTGGCGGATCGTATTATTGAGATGACAGGACTTTTAACGAGCCGTGAGATGCAGGCGCAGGTGCTTGACAACATGGATCTGGAGCGGGAGAGAGGTATTACCATCAAGTCGCAGGCAGTCCGCACGGTATACAAGGCGAAAGACGGTCAGGAGTACATTTTCAATTTGATCGACACGCCTGGACACGTGGACTTTAACTATGAGGTTTCCCGAAGTCTGGCGGCGTGCGACGGCGCGATTCTGGTCGTGGATGCGGCACAGGGAATCGAGGCACAGACACTGGCAAACGTATATCTGGCGCTGGATCATGATCTGGAGGTCATCCCGGTGTTAAATAAGATCGATTTGCCGAGTGCGGATCCGGATCGTGTGGCAGCAGAGATCGAGGATGTGATCGGTCTGGAAGCTTCCGACGCACCGCGGATTTCTGCGAAGACCGGCTTAAATGTCGAGGCAGTTCTGGAGGAGATCGTGCAGAAGGTTCCGGCCCCGAAGGGTGATCCGGACGCACCGCTGCAGGCACTTATTTTCGACTCCCTGTACGATTCCTACAAGGGGGTTATCGTATTCTGCCGTGTCAAGAACGGCACGATCAAAAAAGGTACGCGCATGAAAATGATGGCAACCGGAGCGTCCGAGGAGGTTGTGGAGGTCGGATATTTCGGCGCGGGTCAGTTTATTCCGTGTGAAGAGCTTTCCGCCGGCATGGTTGGCTATGTGACTGCCAGCATCAAAAACGTGCAGGATACCCGCGTGGGTGATACGATCACCGATCTGGACAACCCGTGTGCCGAACCGCTTCCGGGTTACAAGAAAGTAACGCCGATGGTATACTGTGGTCTTTATCCGGCAGACGGTGCGAAATATCCGGATCTGCGGGATGCACTGGAAAAGCTGCAGCTCAACGATGCGGCGCTCTATTTTGAGCCGGAGACATCGGTGGCGCTGGGCTTTGGTTTCCGCTGCGGTTTCCTGGGACTTCTCCATCTGGATATTATCCAGGAACGTCTGGAGCGCGAGTACAACCTGGATCTCGTGACAACGGCACCGGGCGTTGTGTACCGGGTTCACAAGACGAACGGCGAGATGATCGAGTTAACCAATCCGTCGAACCTGCCGGATCCGTCCGAGATTGCGTATATGGAAGAGCCGATCGTGTCGGCGGAGATCATGGTGACAACCGAATTTGTCGGTGCGATCATGACGCTGTGCCAGGAGCGCCGCGGCGTTTATCTGGGAATGGAGTACATTGAGGCAAGCCGTGCGCTGTTAAAATATGAACTTCCGTTAAATGAGATTATTTACGATTTCTTCGATGCGCTGAAATCGCGTTCCCGCGGTTATGCATCGTTTGATTATGAGTTAAAGGGCTACGAAGAGTCCAAGCTGGTGAAACTGGATATTCTCGTCAACCGCGAGGAAGTCGATGCGCTTTCGTTCATCGTATTCGAAGGTTCGGCATACGAGCGTGGCAGAAAGATGTGCGAGAAGCTCAAGGACGAGATTCCGCGTCATTTATTCGAGATTCCGATTCAGGCGGCGGTCGGCGGCAAGATCATTGCCCGCGAGACCGTCAAGGCGATGCGGAAAGACGTTCTGGCGAAATGTTACGGCGGCGATATTTCCCGAAAGAGAAAACTTCTGGAAAAACAGAAGGAAGGAAAGAAACGTATGCGCCAGGTTGGAAACGTAGAGATTCCGCAGAAGGCATTTATGAGCGTCCTGAAGCTGGATGAGGAATAATGGAGTTATATATACACATTCCGTTCTGCGTCCGCAAATGCCGCTACTGTGATTTCCTCTCGTTTGCGTCCGATGCGTGTGAGCGGGAAAACTATGTAGAACAGCTAATCCGCGAGATTGAAAGCATTTCGGACAGGGAGACGGGGCAGTATACGGAAAAAGCCGTTCTGAATCAAACGCTGGCAGACCGGACGGTGGAGACGATCTTTATCGGCGGCGGAACGCCGTCCCTGCTTCCTCCATCGGCGATTGAGCGGATTCTGGCAGCCGTCCGACGGGTGTTTCGGATCCTTCCGGATGCGGAGATCACGATGGAGGCGAATCCGGGTACCTTGACGCCGGAGTCGGCAGGCGGCTACCGGCAGGCGGGGGTCAACCGCCTGAGTCTGGGGCTTCAGTCGGCCTCGGAGGAAGAATTGCGTCTTTTAGGGCGGATTCATACGCGGGAGCAGTTTTTGCAAAGTTTTCGCGCCGCGCGGAACGCAGGTTTTGACAATATTAATGTAGATCTGATGTCGGCACTTCCGGGACAGTCGGAGGAGAGCTGGCAGGAGACGCTGCGGTTTGTCTGTGATCTGGAACCGGAACACATTTCCGCATATAGCCTGATTGTGGAAGAGGGCACCCCTTTATATGAAGAGTACGGGGAAATGTGTGCGGATCTGGAAAAATACGGCGATTACGCCTCCATGCCAAGGCGCTTGCAGGAAAAGTATGAGGGGCGGAAACGTCTGCCGGACGAAGAGACAGATCGGAGTATGTACCATCATACGAAAACAATTCTTGCGAAGCGGGGCTATGGGCGGTATGAGATTTCCAATTATGCCAGACCGGGCTATGCCTGCCGTCACAATATCGGCTATTGGACTGGCGTAGAATATCTGGGACTTGGTCTGGGGGCGTCCTCGCTGGTGGGCGGAAAACGGTTCCAGGTGACGGCGGATTTGAACCGTTATCTGACGTTTACGAAAGAGGATCTGGCAGCAGGCGCACAGTATGAGGAAATACACGAACTGAGCCGTCAGGAGCAGATGGAGGAATTCATGTTTCTGGGACTGCGGCTGACTGGCGGCGTCCGTATGGCAGAGTTTGACCGCCGGTTTGGTGTGTCGATGGAAGAGGTGTACGGCGAGGTGATCGAGCGGCTTTCAAAGGAAGGTCTGCTGGAAGTGGTCGAAACGGGAGAACAGAGCCGTTTTCGCGTGCAGAATGCTTCTGATATTTTGCCATCAGCCCAAAGAGATAGAGACCGCTATATTCGCCTAACCGAATATGGTTTGGATGTCAGTACCTATGCACTGGCTGAGTTTTTGCAGTAAAAATAAAAATGTATTTCGGAAGTGCTTTTTGAAGTTGATTCCATGCTAGTTGCACTTAAATTTTATCCATATATGTATATTTTTTATATGGTTTGAAAAATTTGGGAATGACTGATAAAAATTCATAAAATCAAATGCAAAAAGGTTTCAGATTCACATGAAAAAATTACAGGGGACAGAAGACGTATGGATAGCACAGTATTACAGTTTATAATTGTCTGCCCGATGGTATTTCTGGCAGGTTTTGTGGATGCGATCGCGGGAGGCGGCGGATTGATTTCCCTTCCGGCGTATTTGATCGCGGGAGTGCCGACCCACATGGCGCTCGGAACCAACAAGATGAGTTCCATGATGGGAACGGCGATTGCAACCGGCCGGTTTGCTAAAAACGGCTACATACAGTTTAAGAAGGTAGTATGGTTTATCGTGGCGGCGCTGATCGGTTCCTCGATCGGTTCTAATCTGACGCTGTTAGTCAGCGATAAGATTTTACAGTATCTGATGATCGTGATTCTGCCGATCGTAGCGTTCTACGTTATGCGGAATAAAAAGATGGGCGATGATTCGATGGCGGGCACTCTGCCGGAGAAAAAATCGTTTCTGATTGCGCTTGCATCGGCGCTGCTCATCGGTATCTACGACGGCTTTTACGGACCGGGAACGGGAACTTTCCTGCTGCTGGTACTCACGGGCGCGGCGCGCTATACGATGAAGGAAGCGGCGGGCACCACCAAGGCGATCAATCTTTCGTCCAACGTGGCGGCGTTTGTCACATTTGTGATTCACGGCAAGATCATCTACACGCTGGGACTGGCTGCGGCGATCAGCAGTATTTTAGGAAATTACATCGGTTCCGGCCTGGTGATGGGAAATGGACAGAAGATCGTGCGCCCGCTGATTCTGGTGGTATTGGCGATCCTGTTTGTGAAGATTTTATCGGGAAATTAGAAAAGGAAATTAGAGCGATTGGGATGGTTCGGCCGTTGGGCGTATTTACGGTGAAAACGGTGTGAAAAGTAAACGCACGAACCGGCTGAACATCTATATAGGTCATTTTATAAAGAGAGGTAACGAACATGAAATGGAAGAAATTTACGCTGACGACCACCACAGAGGCGGTGGATCTCATCAGCTATACATTGGATGAGCTCGGTATCGAGGGCATTGAGATTGAGGACAATATCCCGCTGACCGAGAAAGAGACGAAGGGAATGTTCATCGATATTCTGCCGGAGCTTCCGCCGGACGAGGGCGTGGCGAAGGTAAGCTTCTATCTCGACGAGGACGATGACATCCCGGCGATGATGGAGAAAGTCAAAGAGGCGTTGGAGGAATTAAAGCCGTTTACCGATTTGGGCGCCTGCACCTTTGCAGAGTCTGAGACAGAGGATAAGGACTGGATCAACAACTGGAAACAGTATTTCAAGCCGTTTACAGTTGATCACATCCTGATCAAGCCGACCTGGGAGACGGTGCCGGAGGAGCACAAGGACAAGCTGCTGATTCAGATCGATCCGGGTACGGCGTTTGGTACCGGTATGCATGAGACGACACAGCTCTGCATCCGCCAGCTCGAGAAATATGTGACCCCGGATTCAGAGGTGCTCGATGTCGGAACCGGAAGCGGTATTTTAGGCATCACAGCCTTAAAGCTGGGCGCGAAGCACGTATTCGGAACGGATCTGGATGAAAATGCGATCACAGCCGTTGGCGAGAATCTGGAGGCAAATGGAATCGCACCGGAGCAGTTTAAGGTCGTACAGGGCAATATCATCGACGACAAGGCCGTACAGGACGAAGTAATATACGAATATTATGACATCGCGGTTGCCAATATCCTGGCAGACGTTATCATCATGCTGCAGAAAGAGATCCCGGTTCATATCAAGAAAAATGGTATTTTTATCACATCGGGTATCATTGATATGAAGGAAGAGGCAGTCAAGGCGGCCTTTGAGGCGAACGATGCTTTTGAGATTGTAGAGATTACCCATCAGGGCGAGTGGGTTTCTGTCACAGCGAGGAAGAAATAATCATGTACCATTTTTTTGTGGAACCGCACCAGATCGGGGCGGAAGAAATCCGGATTGAGGGCGCGGATGTCAACCATATCCGCAATGTCCTGCGGATGAAGCCGGGCGAGGAGATTTTGATCAGCAGCCGCGAGGGCGGCGATTATTTCTGCCGCGTGGAAGAGCTGGAAGCAGAGTATGTTTCAGCGAAGATTCTGGAAGAACGGGAAAATAACGAGCTTCCGGCGCGGATTCACCTGTTCCAGGGACTTCCGAAGGGCGATAAGATGGAGCTGATCATCCAGAAGGCGGTGGAGCTGGGGGCATACCGGGTGATTCCGGTCAGCATGAAGCGGTCGGTCGTTAAGCTGGATGCGAAAAAGGCAGAGGCCAAGGGAAAGCGCTGGAACGCCGTCTCCGAGAGTGCGGCCAAACAGTCCAAGCGCAGCCTCATCCCGGAGGTAGCGCCGCTTATGAGCTACAAAGAGGCGGTCAAAGAGGCAGCCGGATACGATCTGGTTCTTCTGCCGTATGAATCGGCGGGCGGCATCCGGAAAACAAGAGAGCTTCTGACATCGGTCAAGCCGGGCACGGATATCGCCGTGTTCATCGGTCCGGAGGGCGGTTTTGAGGACGAAGAGGTCGAACTTGCCAAAGAGAACGGGGCGGAGATTGTGACGCTCGGAAAGAGGATTCTGCGGACGGAGACAGCAGGATTATGTATGCTGTCAGCGTTGATGCTGCAGTTGGAAGTGTAACCGGAGTCGGGCTCTTTACTGTTTTCAGAATGGAACGTGTTCATGCTTTGTCTGGAAGATAAGCAGAGTTTGTTTTTGAAATCGACCAGTATGTTTGTAAGCGAAGAGATGCGGGCATGAAGGTGCGGCAGTGTTTTGAGTGTTTTTAATTTTCTGGAAAAACATAAAGTAGTTTTTTGCCAGAAAGTTGCGAAGGAGATAGAGATAAAAATGGAAGCATATTTTGATAATTCAGCGACCACCAAGGTGCTGGACTGCGTGAAGGATGCGGTTGTCGATGCGATGTGCGTCAACTACGGCAATGCGGCGGCAAAGCACAGAAAAGGCGTGGAAGCAGAAAATTTGATTCGTGAGGCAAAGAAGACGATCGCGGATACGCTGAAAGTGCAGGAGAAGGAGATTCTTTTTACCTCCGGCGGTACGGAGTCGAATAACACCGCCCTGATCGGTACGGCGCTGGCAAACCGCAGAGCCGGAAAACATCTCATCACGACCGGTGTGGAACATCCGTCGATCTACAATACGATGTCATTTCTGGAGGAGATGGGGTTTGAGGTGACCTATCTTCCGGTTGATTATCTGGGACATATTTCCTTAGAGGATCTGGAAAATGCCATCCGCGAGGATACGATCCTGGTGTCTGTGATGTATGTCAACAACGAGGTCGGTGCGGTAGAACCGATCGAGGCGATCGGCCAGTGCGTCAAGAAGAAAAATCCGAAGACATTGTTCCATGTCGATGCGATCCAGGCATACGGAAAATATAAGATCCGCCCGAAAAAACAGGGAATTGACCTGCTTTCCGTCAGCGGACACAAGATCCATGCACCGAAGGGCGTCGGATTCCTCTATATCCGCGACGGCGTCAAGATCCGCCCGATTCTGTTCGGCGGCGGCCAGCAGAAGGGAATGCGCTCCGGTACGGAAAATGTACCGGGCTGTGTCGGACTTGGTGTGGCAGCGCGCGAGGCGTACAAGGACTTTGACGCGCGCATCGAAAAGCTGTATACGCTTCGGGAACGCCTGATCGCGGGTCTGAAACCGCTCGGCGGCGTTACCATTAACGGAAGCGAAGACCGCACGAATGCACCGCAGATCGTCAGCGCCAGCTTCGAGGGCATCCGCAGCGAGGTGCTTCTCCATGCGCTGGAGGACAAGGGCATTTACGTATCGTCCGGCTCCGCCTGCTCGTCCAATCATCCGGGCATCAGCGGTACCTTAAAGGGAATCGGTGTGAAGAAAGAACTCCTCGATTCGACGATCCGGTTCAGTCTGGGCGATCTGAACACCGAGGAAGAAGTAGATTATGCGATCGGCGTGCTGGGAGAGCTGCTTCCGGTGCTGCGCCGTTACCAGATGAAATAAAAGGACTGTTTTCGGTCATAGAAGAGAAGAATGGCTTTTCTGTTTTTTGTGGGAAAGCAGAAGAATGAGAGCCTGTTGTAGAAAGGAAAATCCATGTTTCATACATTTTTGATTAAATATGCGGAGATTGGCCTGAAAGGCAAAAACCGCTATGTATTTGAGGACGCGCTGGTGTCCCACATCCATCATTCGTTAAAACGTCTCGATGGCAAATTTACGGTAACCAAGGAGGCGGGACGTATCTACGCGACCGCGGCCGAAGAATTTGATTACGATGAAGTCATCGACGCGCTGAAAAAGGTATTCGGTATCGCGGCGATCTGCCCGATGGTCCAGTTAGAGGACAACGGCTATGACGATCTGAAAGCGAAGATCGTTGAGTATGTGGACAAAGCATACCCGGACAAACACTTTACCTTCAAGGTCAATACACGCCGTGCCAACAAACAGTATCCGCATACCTCTGAGGAAGTCAACCGCGATCTCGGCGAGGTGATCCTGGATGCGTTCCCGGAGACCAAGGTAGACGTACACAACCCGGATGTGCTCTTAAATGTCGAACTGCGTGCAAAACGTATCAACGTATACTCTCTGGTCATTCCGGGCCCGGGCGGTATGCCGGTCGGAACCAATGGACGCGCGATGCTGCTTTTATCCGGCGGTATCGACAGCCCGGTAGCCGGATACATGATCGCAAAGCGCGGCGTTACCATCGAGGCTACCTATTTCCATGCGCCGCCATACACCAGTGACCGTGCAAAACAGAAGGTAGTCGATCTGGCAAAACAGGTAGCAAAATATGCAGGCCCAATCAAGCTGAATGTAGTCAATTTCACGGACATCCAGCTTTATATCTATGAACAGTGCCCACATGAGGAGCTGACGATCATCATGCGTCGTTACATGATGAAGATCGCGGAAGAGCTGGCGAAGAAAGACGACTGTCTCGGCCTGATTACCGGCGAGAGCATCGGTCAAGTAGCATCCCAGACCGTTCATTCCCTTGCTGTTACCAACGCAGTCTGCACGCTTCCAGTCTTCCGTCCGCTGATCGGTTTCGACAAGCAGGATATCGTCGATATTTCCCTGAAAATCGGCACCTACGAGACCTCGATCGAGCCGTATGAAGACTGCTGCACCATCTTCGTAGCCAAACACCCGGTTACCAAGCCGGTCCTGCACCTGATTGAAAAATCCGAGCGCAACCTGGAGGAGAAGATCGATGCGCTGGTGAAAGAGGCGATCGATACCGTAGAAGTGATTCGGTGCTAGTCATATAAAATAGAAGATTTGGAAGGACGGCGGAAGCGGTTTCGGATTATCAGTTGTACGCATCTTGAACACACGTGTACGAATGGAGAAATAATTTGGCTGGCAGTAGCAAAAATCCTTTGTCGCAGACAAATTTGCATGGATTTTTGCTCGTTTGTGAACGAAGTGAACAAATCGGCAAGCGAACAACGATAATCTCGAGAAGCCGCTGGAGCCGTTCTTCCAAATCTTCAAAAAAAGAACCGCTGCAAAGCGCGTTGCTTAACAGCGGTTTTTTTCGTTTCAAACAGAACCATCTCGATCGTTCTAATGGTTGCTTATACGATGTATGGAGCCAGTGTCGTTAAGATTTCATCGATCTGGTTCTCAGAGTGGATGTTTAAATCGATCGGTTTGGAAAGATCCAGACTGAAGATACCCATGATGGATTTCGCATCAATCACATAACGTCCGGAAACAAGGTCGAAATCTACGTCGAACTTAGCTAAGTCGTTGACGAAGGATTTAACTTTATCGATCGAGTTTAAAGAAATACGAACTGTTTTCATGAAAAAAACCTCCTCTATCTACAATAGTACTTTTATACTACAAAGTAATCTGACAAAAGTCAAGAGAGGATTCAATTTAAAGGAGATAAAAATGAGAAAAGCGGCATTCCACAATCTGGGCTGCAAGGTAAACTCGTATGAGACGGAGGCCATGCAGCAGCTTTTAGAGGATGCAGGATATGAGATTGTGCCGTTCCGGGAAGGAGCGGATGTTTATATTATCAACACGTGTTCCGTCACAAATGTGGCCGACCGGAAGTCGCGTCAGATGCTGCATCGGGCCAAGAAAATGAACCCGTCGGCGGCTGTCGTGGCGGTCGGCTGTTATGTGCAGGCGGCGGGCGCGGAGCTGAAAAAAGATGAGGCGGTTGATCTGATTGTCGGAAATAACCAGAAAAAAGATCTGGTACAGATTCTGGATGATTATTTTGCGGATCACGGAAACAGCGGAGAAATTCTCGATATCGGGCATTCGCAGGAATACGAAGAGCTCCATATCCACCGGATCGCTGACCATACACGCGCCTTTATCAAGGTGCAGGACGGCTG
>JBNMLY010000067.1:0-11588 GCA_050875065.1 Otoolea sp.
CTCTTTGTGTTCAGCGGCAGCCGCTTCAAGCTGTCTGGCTGTCTCGGCGCGTGCGGCAGCGAGGCGTTCTTCGGCGTCTGTCCGGATCGCGGCCAATTTGCGTGCGGCCTCGGCCTGGGCGGCAGCCAGTTTTTCGGCGGTTTCCTCGCGGGTCAGGGCGCCGCGCTCGATCGCTTCCTCACGCAACAGCTCAATCTTGGACTGGAGTGCCTCGATATCGGCTTTGAGCTTTGTCATAGCTTCCAGCGTATGACCCAGAGCCAGAGCTGCCTTGGTGGATTCGTAGGCATCGGCGGTAAAGAGAACGCTGATGATAAAATCGCAGATGACAAGGACGACCGGGGGAACGGCCAGCACTGCACGGGCGATCGGTTCATGGATGACATCTGTCATAAAGATCGTCAGAAATCCCCATGCGATCGAAGAACTCAGGCAGATATAGCCGTGTAGCTGGAATGGCTGGTTGCTGTAATCCCAGTAGCGGACCTTGAATAACCGTTCCATGACAGCACCGGTGACGTACTCAAGCGCCGTGGCCGCGATAAAACCGGAAATGTAAACGAGAAACAGGTTATTTCGCACCGGAAGGGATACCCAGAGCATCATCACCGCGCCGGAACCGTAGAGTGGCAGCATCGGAAGACGCAGGAATCCACGGTTGACAAATCGCCGTTTTTTCAGGGATACATAGGTTGATTCAAAGATCCACCCGAAAAAGCAGTATAAGTAGAAAAAAGCTAACCATTGGTACCAGGTATAGGTGTACATAAAACCTCCTTTAGAAAATTCCGAGAGTACATGATTAAGTCATTTCCTCATTGGTTGTAAAAATGTATCTAAAAATGTATCTAAAAATGAAGTTGTTTCCTATCTTACTATATAAGTCTGGGAAAGTTCAAGGCATCTAGGTGAAAAAAGATAATTCCAAAATCTTTGCTTGCCACAAAAGCATGCTTCGTGTACAATAAATCGAAGTCGGCTTTGCCCCAAGAGGCAGACCGACGGATACAAAATAAATTTCCTAAAGAATAGATTGATTCCCTGATATAGATTTTGTAGAAAAACAGGAAACAATTAAACTAGTAGAAACAAAAAAACAATTCAAACCAAACAAAGAGAAAGATAGGAGAGGTACACACGTGAGTATACTGAATGTAGAACATTTGAGCCATGGTTTTGGTGACCGGGCGATTTTCCAGGATGTTTCGTTCCGCCTGTTAAAGGGAGAGCACATCGGACTGATCGGTGCGAACGGCGAGGGAAAATCGACGTTTATGAATATCATTACCGGGCATCTGCAGCCGGATGAGGGAAAAGTAGAGTGGTCGAAGCGGGTGCGCGTCGGCTACCTGGATCAGCACACGGTGCTGGAAAAGGGAATGACGATCCGCGAGGTCTTAAAGAGCGCGTTTTCCTTTCTGTTCGAGCTGGAAGAGCAGATGAATGAGATCTGCGACCACCTGGGCGAGGCGTCAGAGGATGAGATGAATGCGATGATGGAAGAGTTGGGAACGATTCAGGATCTTCTGATGAACCATGATTTTTACTCCATCGATGCGAAGGTGGAGGAAGTCGGACGCGCGCTGGGGCTGACGGATATCGGTCTGGATCGCGACGTAACGGACCTGAGCGGCGGCCAGAGAACGAAGGTACTGCTCGGCAAGCTGCTTTTGGAAAAGCCGGATATCCTGTTACTGGACGAGCCGACGAACTATCTGGATGTGCAGCACATCGAGTGGCTGAAACGGTATTTACAGGAATATGAAAATGCGTTCATCCTGATTTCCCACGATGTTCCATTTTTAAACAGCGTGGTAAATATCATTTATCATATGGAAAATCAGCGCCTTGACCGCTATGTGGGCGATTACGATAAGTTCCTTGAGGTGCATGAGGCGAAAAAAGCGCAGTTAGAGGCGGCGTACAAGCGGCAGCAGCAGGAGATCGCGCAGCTTCAGGACTTTGTGGCGCGCAATAAGGCACGCGTTTCCACGCGGAATATGGCGATGTCCCGTCAGAAAAAGCTGGACAAAATGGATGTGATCGAGCTGGCAAAGGAGAAGCCGAAGCCAGAGTTTAATTTCCTGGAGGCGAGAGCCGCCGGAAAGTGTATTTTTGAGACGGAAGATCTGGTGATCGGCTACGACGAACCGCTGTCCCGTCCGCTGAACCTGTATATGGAGCGCGGCGAGAAGATTGCGATGATCGGTGCCAACGGAATCGGAAAGACGACGCTTTTAAAGAGTATTTTAGGCTTGATTCCGGCAGTGTCCGGCAAGGTAACGCTGGGCGATTATCTCTCCATCGGCTATTTTGAGCAGGAGATGGCACCGGGCAATACGACGACCTGTATTGACGAGATCTGGAAGGAATTTCCGTCTTACACCCAGTATCAGGTGCGTTCTGCCCTGGCGAAATGCGGTCTGACGACCCAGCATATCGAGAGCCAGGTGCGCGTGCTCAGCGGCGGCGAGCAGGCCAAAGTGCGCCTGTGCAAGCTGATCAACCGCGAGACAAACCTGCTGCTTCTCGACGAGCCGACGAACCATCTGGATGTCGAGGCGAAGGAAGAATTAAAGCGTGCGCTGGCAGCATACAAGGGAAGCATTCTTCTGATCTGCCACGAGCCGGATTTTTATGAGGGATTTGCGACGAAAGTATGGGATTGCAGTGAGTGGAGCTTAAAAGTATAAGAGAAAAACAGGAACGCCGTCGGCTGAGAGTCCGACGGCGTTCCTGTTTTCTTAAATTGGGAATGGTAGGTATATATAAAAAAGAAATTGGCTTAGGGGGGCCGGACGGTTTGCACCGTCCGGTATGAGTATGAAAAAGCTTTTTTATTTCAAGTAACACTTGAAACAAAGGCCTGTTACCCTTTCGGATAACATACCTGTATTATAGGAGAAACTTGTGACTAAAATATGTCCCTTTCATAAAAAAAGTATAAAGTCCATAAAAAAACAAAAACCTCTTTCAAAAGGATCGAAAGTTGTATATAATAGTAATTGGTATAGTCCGCTCTAAAATCATGTGCGGGCTGATGAGCAGCGAAACGCTGAAAATAGAAGATAAAATACAATGAAACTCATAGATGTATGTACTTCCGGGTACATATTCAGAGCAGGAGGAAAACAACTATGTTGATGTCCAATGATATTGGTATCGATCTGGGTACAGCCAGCATCCTTGTGTATATCAAGGGAAAAGGCGTTGTGCTGAAAGAACCGTCTGTAGTGGCGATTGATCGAGATACAAATAAGATCATGGCGATCGGCGAGGAAGCCCGCCTGATGATCGGCAGAACCCCGGGCAATATCGTAGCGGTCCGTCCGCTGCGCCAGGGTGTTATTTCAGATTATACAGTGACAGAGAAGATGATGAAATATTTCATCAACAAAGCAGTCGGCAAGAAGACACTCCGCAAGCCGCGTATCAGCGTCTGCATCCCGAGCGGTGCGACCGAGGTAGAGCGCAAGGCGGTTGAGGATGCGACCTATCAGGCCGGTGCGCGTGAGGTTTCGATCATCGAGGAGCCGGTAGCGGCAGCGATCGGTGCAGGCATCGATATTTCCAAGGCGTGCGGCAATATGATCGTAGATATCGGTGGTGGTACGGCGGATATTGCTGTCATTTCGCTGGGCGGTACCGTAGTCAGCACTTCGATTAAGGTGGCCGGTGATGACTTTGACGAGGCACTGGTTCGCTACATGAGAAAGAAGCACAATCTTCTGATCGGTGAGAGAACCGCCGAGGAGATCAAGATCAATATCGGTGCGGCCTACCGCCGTCCGGAGGTGATCACGATGGAAGTACGCGGACGAAACCTGGTAACAGGTCTTCCGAAGACCATCGTCGTTACATCCGATGAGACGCTGGAAGCGCTGCGTGAGCCGGCCCTCCAGATCGTAGATGCCGTTCACAACGTGCTTGAGCGGACTCCGCCGGAACTGGCAGCCGATATTTTCGACCGTGGTATCGTATTGACGGGCGGCGGCGCGCTGTTAAGCGGTCTGGATGCCCTGATTGAGGAAAAGACAGGCATTTCCACCATGATCGCCGAAGATCCGCTGACCGCAGTTGCGATCGGAACGGGTAAATTCATCGAGTTTGCACACGGCGAGAAGAAAAACTACGATTAAAGAGAACCGCCGGAAGGCGGACAGCATAAAAATATGGCAACAGTTAAAGGATATATTGAAAAAATAAAATACCGCAATGAGGACAACGGTTATACGGTTCTCTCCATCAGCGGCTCCGACGACGGGGAAGAATATGTGCTGGTCGGCACATTCTCCTACATCGCCGAGGGCGAGATGATCGAGGCGAGCGGGCGCATGACCGAACATCCGATTTACGGGGAACAGATGGCGGTGGAAAGCTATGAGCTGAAAGCGCCAGAGGACACTGTTTCCATGGAACGATACTTAGGCTCCGGCGCCATCAAAGGCGTCGGGGCTGCTTTAGCTTCCAGGATTGTAAAAAAATTCAAGGCAGACACGTTTCGTATCATGGAAGAAGAGCCGGAACGCCTCTCGGAAGTCAAGGGAATCAGTGAAAAGATGGCGATGTCCATCGGCGAACAGGTCGAAGAAAAGCGCGATATGCGCCAGGCGATGATGTTTCTGCAAAACTATGGCATTTCCATCAATCTGGCAGTCAAAATCTACCAGGAGTACGGCCCGGCGATGTACACGATTCTGCAGAACAATCCGTACAAACTCGCGGATGATATTCCGGGCGTCGGTTTTAAGATGGCGGATGAGATAGCGGCGAAGATAGGGATCGTGGCGGATTCGGATTTCCGCATCAAAAGCGGTATCCTGTATACACTCTATCAGGCGACGGCGAACGGGCATACCTATTTGCCGGAGGATGAACTGGCGGATCGCGCAGCGAAGCTTTTGCAGGTTGAGATTTCCGAGATTGACAAACATCTGATGGATATGCAGATGGATAAACGGCTGGTGATCCGGGAACGGAAAAAGCAGAAGACAGCGGAAATGCCGGAGATGGGAGAACTGGGAACGGATACAGGATGTACTCCGAACGTTGACGGAAATACCCGATTACAGGACAACGGCTCAGATGAGGGGATGGATGTTTCTGTTCGAGCGGAATCGGCAGCATCGGGGCAGATGCAGACGCAGTCGGACATTTTTGGTGAAGCGGCAGCATCGAATATATCATCAAGTATATCAGATGCCCCGGATCGCGCCGTTTATGCATCGCACTATTATTATACCGAACTAAACACTGCCCGTATGCTGCACGACTTAAACATCACCGGCTCCGAATCGGAAGAGCAGATTCGGAAGAGTTTGGCCCTCATCCAGAAGGAAGAACAGATCGAGCTGGACGAACTGCAGATCCGCGCGGTGATCGAGGCGGTCAACTGTGGACTTTTGGTAATCACGGGCGGCCCGGGTACCGGAAAAACGACGACGATCAACACGATCATCCGCTATTTTGAAAAAGGCGACATGGATATCCTGCTGGCAGCCCCGACTGGGCGTGCGGCAAAGCGCATGACCGAGGCGACCGGCTATGAGGCGAAGACCATTCACCGCCTGCTGGAGCTGACGGGAATGCCGGAGGAGGACGAGAAGAGCCGGACTACCTCGATGCATTTTGAGCGGAATGAGGACAATCCGTTGGAAGCCGACGTCATCATTATCGATGAGATGTCGATGGTGGACATCAATCTGATGCATTCGCTGCTCCGGGCGGTCAATGTCGGCACACGCCTGATTCTGGTAGGCGATGTGGATCAGCTTCCGAGTGTCGGGCCGGGCAACGTCCTGCGCGACATCATCGAGTCGGAATGCTTCCATGTGGTAAAACTGACCCGGATCTTCCGCCAGGCGGCGCAGAGCGATATTATCGTCAACGCCCACCGCATCAACGCCGGAGAGCGCATCCCGATCGGAAAGCCAAGCAAGGATTTCCTCTTTATAAAACGCGACGATCCGAATGCGATCATCAATGCGATGATCACGCTGGTGCGGGAAAAACTGCCGAATTACGTTCATGCGGATTTATTTGAGGTGCAGGTTATGACGCCGATGCGGAAAGGAATGCTGGGATCGATGCGGTTAAATTCTATTTTACAGGAATTTTTAAACCCGCCGTCGGCAGAAAAAGCAGAAAAAGAGTCCGGCGAGACGACGTTCCGTGTGGGCGACAAGGTTATGCAGATCAAGAACAATTATCAGATTGAGTGGACCTCCTACAACCGCAGTGGGATTCCGATGGATAAGGGAACCGGTGTATTCAACGGCGATCTGGGGCGGATCCGTGAGATCAACACCTTTGCAGAACTGGTAACCGTGGAGTATGACGAGGGAAAACGTGTCGAGTACAGCTTCAAGCAGTTAGAAGAGCTGGAACTGGCGTATGCGATCACGATCCACAAGTCGCAGGGAAGCGAGTACCCGGCGGTTGTAATTCCGGTCTGGAACGGCCCGCAGATGCTGATGACGCGGAATCTGATCTACACGGCGGTCACGCGTGCCCGATCCTGTGTCTGCCTGGTCGGTGTCCCGTATGTATTTCAGCAGATGGTGGACAATGCGATGGAGCAGAAACGTTATTCGGGGCTGCGCGACCGCATCGAGGAAATTATGGAGTCACTGTGATAGATAAAATAAATATAAAATGGAATCAATTCCCCCGCGCCGCTCTGGAAGCGCTGTATCCAAGGCGCTGCCCGGTCTGCGGGGAGATCGTGACGCCGAAGGGCAGGCTCATCTGTCCTTCGTGCCTTTTAAGGCTTTCGCCTGTCAAATCACCAACTTGTCAGAAATGTGGAAAAGAAGTATGGAGTAAGGAAATCGAATACTGCTCAGACTGCGTGAAACACCGCCGATCGTTTGCGCGTGGGATGGCGCTTTTTAACTATACGGAAGAAGCGGCACGCTCGATGGCAGCAGTTAAATATAAAAATAAGAGGGAATATCTCGATTTTTATGCTGAAGCCGCAGCGGAAAAGCTGAGACAATATGAGAATCGGGAAGAGTGGCAGTTTGACGCCCTGGTTCCCGTTCCAGTCCACCCGGCGCGGAAACGGAAACGCGGTTTCAATCAGGCGGAGGTGCTGGCAAAACGCATGGGCGAGCGGCTGGGACTGCCGGTATGTCCGGAATTTTTATATCGAATACGAAATACAGAACCGCTGAAAGAGCTGAATCCAGACGAACGGCTCCAGAATCTACAGCAGGCGTTCCAGGCAGATGCGGAGGCGATCTGGGCGAGTGGTGTGCAGAATGTGCTTCTGGTGGACGATATTTATACGACCGGAAGTACGGCGGAAGCATGTACCCGTGTACTTTTGAGCGCGGGGATCGAAAAAGTCTGCTTTTTTGCCGTTTGTATTGGACAAGGGCGGTAAAGTGGGATATGATAGAGAAGATAGGCAGAGAGAAGCCTGAAAAGTGGAAATACTCCGGCATTTCTGGATGAGAAAGAATAGATAATATTTGAACATAAAATATGGTTTGCGAAAAAAGCAAAAAAAGAGGTTCAAGAGACGGAAAGAATGCGGGAGGAGTTTTCAAGTAAGAAAGAAAAGGAGTAGAAGGAATGCAGGAATTTGAATATCGCCTGGAAAAGGAAGATTATAAAAACTGGATTCACTGGAACGTGCTCAAGCATGAGTCCAAGAAGATGAAGATGGTATCGGCGCTCATGTACGTTGCGTTTTTAGTTCTCTTTCTGGGAAAAAATGTAGCGCAGGCCAAGGGCAATCTGATTCTTCTTGTACCGTCCATCGTGGTGGCGGTGCTGGTTGGCGTCGGTATGTTCTATATGATTTCTAATCAGAACCAGGAGCGGATGATCTGGAAGCGGAGCGGACTTAAAAATCTGGAGAAGACGGGCAATTTCCCGGTCGTACATCTGACATTGGATGAGAAAACACTGACCATGACGGTTGCAGCGCAGGAGATGACCAAGACCTACAGTTACAGTGATATCGAGCAGATGGTTGAGATCGAGCGGATGTATCTGCTGGAGACGAATGAGAAAACCTGGCAGTTTATCGCCAAGTCGGCATTTTCCAGTGAGGAAGAGCGGAAAAAGTTCGAGACATTCATGAATGAGAAACTTGCAGATGCCAAAGAGAATCCGGAGGAGTACCCGTCTGTGACGAATAATCCAGAAAATGAGGAGAAACAGGAAGGTGGCGTTCTGCATCAGAATGCAGCGCTGGAGGACGATGTTGTGGAAGCTAACGAGCCGGAGATTACCCGCGTGGATACGAGCCATATGGGTAAGATTGGGAAAATGGCACATTTTATCGGTGGTCAGGCGGCGGATGAAGACAAAACTGAGGAGTCTGCGAAGGCAGAGCCGGAGAGCACAGACGCTATAAGAGATGAGAAGGCGGATGAGTAAGCAATTCTGACTGCTTTCTAGCATCACTGTAAGTTTTGAACATGTGAAATACAAGGCATTGGCAGAATTTGGTTCTAGCATGTGCTAAGTGAAAACGACACCTATATCATAAAAGAGGCGGCGAATGTCAGCAACTTATTGCTTGACGCGCCGCTTCTTTTATGATATAGTAGACGGGCGAATGGAAGAACATAGGTCTTTTTTTTATGCTCAAAAAACGGATTTCCGGTTGGAGAGCGGAAAGATCGCATACTAAGAAAAATGGAGGTGGAAGTTGTGCGTACAAGAATTACACTGGCATGCACAGAATGCAAGCAGCGCAATTACAACATGACCAAGGATAAGAAAACTCATCCGGACAGAATGGAAACCAAAAAGTACTGCAGATTCTGTAAGACACATACGTTACACAAAGAGACGAAGTAAGAGTAACTGGTTGGTTCTGCGCGATCGGGCATCTGCCTGAGCGCTTTGGAGGACAAAAATGGGTGATACAGAAAATACCAAAAAAGCTCCTAAAAAGAGTTTCTGGAAAGGCCTTCAGGCTGAGTACAAAAGGATCATCTGGCCTGACAAAGAGACAGTTACGAAGCAGACAGGAGCGGTCATTGCCGTTTCCGTTGCGCTGGGACTTATCATTGCAGCTCTTGACACGGCGATCGTGTTTGGACTGCACTTCGTTATGTAAAGGCAAAGGTGAGAGATATGGCAGAAGCAAATTGGTATGTAGTGCATACTTATTCCGGCTATGAAAACAAAGTAAAGGTTGACATCGAAAAGACGATCGAGAACCGGAATCTTCAAGATCAGATCTTAGAGGTTTCCGTGCCGATGCAGGAAGTTATCGAAGTCAAGAATGGAGCCAATAAACAGGTTGCCAAAAAGATGTTTCCCGGATACGTACTGATCAACATGGTTATGAATGATGATACCTGGTACGTAGTACGCAACACCCGCGGAGTGACCGGGTTTGTTGGTCCGGGCTCCAAACCGGTTCCTTTGACGGAAGAGGAGATGGCCGGTCTCGGATTTAAGGAAACCGGCGTTGTTGTTGACTTTGAGGTCGGCGACACGGTTGTTGTAACGACAGGGGCATGGAAGGATACCGTTGGTGTTATCGAGTCCATCAACGAGGAGAGACAGACCCTGACGATTCGTGTAGAACTGTTTGGCCGTGAGACACCGGTTGAACTGAACTTCACAGAGATCAAGAAGATGTAAAGAGGCTCATTTGCGAGCCCGTGGGAGGGAAATCCCCGCAATTACCACAATTTATAGGAGGTGCCAACAATGGCAAAGAAAGTTACAGGATATATTAAATTACAGATTCCTGCTGGAAAGGCTACACCAGCTCCGCCAGTAGGTCCGGCTCTTGGACAGCACGGTGTAAACATCGTACAGTTCACCAAAGAGTTCAACGCTAAGACAGCAGACCAGGGCGATATGATCATCCCGGTTGTTATTACTGTATATGCTGACAGAAGCTTCAGCTTCATCACAAAGACTCCGCCGGCTGCCGTTTTGTTAAAGAAAGCTTGCAAGATTAAATCCGGTTCCGCTACACCGAACAAGACTAAGGTAGCTAGCATCTCGAAAGAGGATCTGCAGAAGATCGCAGAATTAAAGATGCCTGACTTAAATGCAGCAAGCCTTGAGGCTGCTATGAGCATGATCGCTGGTACAGCAAGAAGTATGGGTATCACAGTTGCCGAGTAATTTTCGGGATGTTTATCAGTAACGTGGGAGGGAATTCCCCGACAATACCACTAGGAGGTTTTTTATAATGAAAAGAGGAAAAAGATACGTAGAGGCTGCTAAATTAGTAGATCGTGCAAGCCTTTATGAAGCTGCAGATGCCATCTCCATCGTGAAGAAGGCTGCAGGTGCTAAATTCGATGAAACCGTAGAACTTCATATCAGAACTGGTTGTGACGGCCGTCATGCTGATCAGCAGATCCGTGGTGCAGTTGTACTGCCGCACGGAACTGGTAAGACCGTTCGTATCCTTGTATTTGCTAAGGGACCGAAGGCAGAAGAGGCTCAGGCTGCAGGCGCAGATTTCGTAGGCGCTGAGGAGCTGATCCCGAAGATCCAGAACGAGGGATGGTTAGACTTCGACGTAGTAGTAGCTACTCCGGACATGATGGGCGTTGTAGGACGTCTTGGTCGTGTACTTGGACCGAAGGGCTTAATGCCGAACCCGAAGGCTGGTACTGTTACTATGGATGTAACCAAAGCTATCAATGATATCAAAGCCGGTAAGATCGAGTACAGACTTGATAAGACTAACATTATCCACGTGCCAGTAGGTAAAGCTTCCTTCACAGAGGAGCAGTTAGCGGACAACTTCCAGACGCTTATTGACGCTATCCTGAAGGCAAAACCAGCTACCTTAAAGGGTGCTTACTTAAAGAGCGTAACCATGACTTCTACCATGGGCCCGGGCGTTAAGCTGAACGTAGGTAAGCTGATTGGCTAATCAGAAGACGTTATAGAATCAAGAGGATGAGGGGCTTTCGGGCTTTTCGTCCTCTTTTTTTCTCGATTGTCGAAAAAATATAAAAAAAGTCAAAAAAACAGTTGACTTTATGGATGAATAGTGATAGAATATGTTCTGTTGCCGCTGAGAAAGCGGAAACGAAAATTGAAAAGTCAAGACGCACAGATGACTGTGAAAACTTTCAAAAAGAAAGTAAAAAAGTTCTTGACAAAAATGAATATCCATTATATAATGGTTAAGCACATTTTTGGAGAGATATCGAAGCGGTCATAACGAGGCGGTCTTGAAAACCGTTTGTCCGAAAGGGCGCGTGGGTTCGAATCCCACTCTCTCCGTTTCAAAAACGGTTATCAATTTCATAAGATATGAAAGTCAACCTGCAGAAGTACCCAAGAGGTTGAAGGGGCTCCCCTGGAAAGGGAGTAGGTCGTTAGTAGCGGCGCGAGGGTTCAAATCCCTCCTTCTGCGTTCGATGCGAAAGCATCAGGAACCTTGAAAACTGAACAGTATGTAAAACCCTGAAAATTCTAAGAACAAAGGCTTTTGGTTAAGCCTTGAAGTTCAAGAGAACATTCAGAACAAAACCAAACAACAGGAATAACGGTTAAACTTAGCCAAGCGAAATTTTGACTGGAATCAACACTTTAACATGAGAGTTTGATCCTGGCTCAGGATGAACGCTGGCGGCGTGCTTAAC
>JBNMLY010000068.1:0-11476 GCA_050875065.1 Otoolea sp.
CGGTTGCAGGCGTCCTGCTCTGCTCCGCGTATCCGTCCCTTTCCCCATACACCGGTTCCATGCCGGGTATCAAGGCATTCGTGGCAGCGGTATTTGGTGGTATTGGTTCGATCCCGGGTGCTTTTATCGGCGGCGTCCTGCTTGGTATCATTGAGAACCTGGCCAAGGCGTACATTTCCTCCCAGCTTTCCGATGCGATCGTGTTCTCTGTCCTGATTATCGTGCTTCTGGTCCGCCCGACCGGTATTCTCGGCAAGAAGATGACAGAGAAGGTATAAAGAGAAGAAAAATAAGCAATTCGAGAAAGTGCAGGTGTTTAAAATGAACGCATATAAAAATAAAATTCGAATTCAGAATGCGATCACCTATGCGATCGTGATTGGCTGTTACATTCTGATTCAGATTATGATGGCAGGCGGCCATGTAAACAGCCTTTTAAAAGGTATTCTGGTTCCGCTTTGTATGTACACGATTCTGGCGGTTTCCCTGAACCTGACGGTTGGTATCCTCGGCGAGCTGAGCCTGGGTCATGCCGGATTCATGTGTGTAGGTGCATTTTCGGGTGCATTTTTTAACCATGCCATGAAGAGTGCGATCGCAAGCAACCAGGTCCGGTTCATCCTGGCACTGATCGTCGGCGCGGTATTCGCAGCGGTATTCGGTATTATTATCGGTATTCCGGTTCTGCGTCTGAAAGGTGACTATCTGGCGATCGTCACACTGGCATTCGGCGAGATCGTTAAAAATATTATTAACGTTCTGTATGTCGGTATCGACGGAAACGGTATTCATGTTTCCATGAAAGATGTAGCATCCTTAAACATGGCGGCGGATGGAAATGTGATTATCAAAGGTGCGCAGGGTATTACTGGTACACCAAAGACGGCGACCTTTACGATCGGCATCATTCTGGTACTTCTGACGCTGTTTATCGTATTAAATATCATTAATTCACGGACAGGGCGTGCGATCATGGCGATCCGTGACAACCGCATTGCGGCCGAATCTGTCGGTATCAATATCACAAAATACAAGCTGATGGCATTTACCATCTCTGCTTCTTTAGCAGGCGTGGCAGGTGTTCTGTATGCACATAACCTGGCGACACTGGCAGCGACACCAAAGAGCTTCGGTTATAATATGTCCATCATGATCCTTGTCTTTGTTGTTCTGGGCGGTATCGGAAACATCCGCGGTTCCATGATCGCGGCGGTTATCTTAACCCTGCTTCCGGAGATGCTCCGAAGCCTCAACAACTACCGTATGCTGATTTATGCGATCGTTCTGATTGTAATGATGCTTCTGACCTCCAGCCCGAGGGCGATCAAGGTTCGTGAGAGGATCTTTTCATCATTCCGGAAAAAGAAGACAGAAGGGGAGGCGTAGACCATGGCAATGCTGGATGTAAAAAATTTAAGTATTTCTTTCGGTGGTCTGAAAGCGGTAGATGATTTCAATATCACGATAGAAAAAGGACAGCTCTACGGTTTGATTGGACCGAATGGTGCCGGTAAGACGACGATTTTCAACCTTTTGACAGGTGTATACAAGCCGGACAGCGGACGGATTCTCCTGGACGGACAGGACATCACCGGACACAAGGCGATCCAGATCAATCAGGCGGGCATCGCGAGAACCTTCCAGAATATCCGTCTGTTCAAGGATCTGAGTGTGCTTGACAATGTAAAAGTAGGACTTCATAATCATCATAAATATTCGACGCTCAGCGCGATTTTCCGTCTTCCGTCCTATTACAAGGTGGAGAAAGAGATGGATGAGCAGGCAATGGAGCTTTTGAAGGTATTTGACCTTGATAAAGAGTTTGATTACAAGGCATCAAATCTCCCGTATGGCAAGCAGCGAAAGCTGGAGATCGCCAGAGCGCTGGCGACGGATCCGAAGCTTCTGCTTCTGGATGAGCCGGCGGCCGGCATGAATCCGAACGAGACGGCAGAGCTGATGAAGACAATCCGTTTCGTGCGCGATCACTTTGACATGACGGTGCTTCTTATTGAGCATGATATGAAGCTGGTATCCGGTATTTGCGAGCGTCTGACCGTCTTAAACTTCGGCCATATGCTGGCGGAAGGACCGACCAGTGAGGTACTCAGCAATCCAGAAGTTGTTAAAGCATATCTGGGAGAATAGGGGGAAGTTTCGTATGGCAATGCTGGAAGTAAAGGATTTACAGGTATATTACGGTGTGATACAGGCTCTTAAGGGAATTTCCTTTGAGGTTGAACAGGGCGATGTGGTAGCATTGATCGGTGCGAACGGCGCCGGAAAGACGACAACGCTTCATACCATCACAGGTCTGCTCCCATCCAAAGCAGGCAGTATTACATTTGAAGGAAAAGATATTACCCATGTGCCGGGATATAAGCTGGTATCCATGGGAATTGCCCATGTACCGGAGGGACGCCGAGTGTTTGCTTCCCTGACGGTTCTTCAGAACCTGAAAATGGGCGCCTATACAAGAAATGATAAGAAAGAAATTGAGGATACCATCGAGGGGATCTACAAACGTTTCCCGCGTTTGAAAGAGCGTAAAAACCAGCTTGCCGGAACGCTGTCCGGAGGTGAGCAGCAGATGCTTGCGATGGGACGTGCCCTCATGAGCCACCCACGCCTGATGGTTCTCGATGAGCCGTCGATGGGTCTGTCACCGCTCTATGTAGACGAGATTTTCGATATTATCCAGGAGATCAATAAGGATGGCGTGACCGTCCTTTTAGTTGAGCAGAATGCGAAGAAAGCGCTTTCTATCTCCAATAAGGCATACGTGCTTGAGACAGGCAGTATTGTTTTAAGCGGCGATGCGAAGGAACTCATGAACAATGAACGAGTGAAGAAAGCTTATCTGAGCGAATAAGAAAAGACGCTTTAGAGTCTGAACGCTCCAAAGTGAATCTTCCAAAGTGAATCATTCATAACCCCCTTGCGGTCTGAATACATTTTATTAGCAGACCAAGGGGGTATTTTTATGGATCATTTTAACGTATACAGTGACATCCAAGCCCGAACCGGCGGTGAGATCTACATCGGGGTAGTCGGCCCGGTGCGGACGGGAAAATCGACCTTTATCAAGCGCTTTATGGAACTTCTCGTTCTTCCGGGGCTGGAGGATGTCCATGCCCGCGAGCGTGCGCGGGATGAACTGCCCCAGTCCTCGGCTGGCAAGACGATCATGACGACCGAACCGAAATTTATCCCTAAGGAGGCGGCAAAGCTCTCACTCGGAGATGGCGTGGAGGTGCGGGTACGCCTGATCGACTGCGTTGGTTTTATGGTAGAGGGCGCCGCCGGACATATTGAAAATGAAAAAGAACGCATGGTGCGGACCCCGTGGTTTGAAGAAGAAATTCCGTTTACCGAGGCGGCGGAGCTGGGGACGAGGAAGGTGATCACGGATCACTCGACGATCGGGCTGGTCGTCACGGCGGACGGCAGCTTTGGGGAGCTGAAGCGAGAGAATTATATTCCGGCGGAAGAAAAGACGGTACAGGAACTGAAAAAGCTGGGAAAACCATTTTTGGTGCTTTTAAATTCACAGAAGCCATATTCTGAGGAAACGAGGGCACTGGCAGCCCAAATGATGGAAAAATATGAGGTGCAGGTTCTTCCGGTCAACTGTGAGCAGCTGCGTGCGGAGGACATCCGGGAAATACTTGGAAAAGTGCTTCTGGAATTTCCGGTCACGGAGATTGATTTTTCAATTCCGAAATGGCTGGAGATTTTGCCGAATAGCCACTGGCTCAAGTCGGAGGTCATACAGGCTGTACGGAGTATGATGGATCGAACCGTACATATGCGAGACGTAGCCTCGGCGCTTCCGGAGGAATCTGGGGATGCGATCCGCCGGATCCGGATTGCATCGATGAAAATGGATGATGGAAGCGTCCAGGCGGTCGTGGAGCTGGACGACGGGCATTATTACCAGATTCTCAGCGAGTATGTGGGAGTGCCGATCGAGGGCGAATATCAGCTGATGCAGACATTAAAGCGGCTGGCATCGATGCAGAAGGAATATGAAAAAGCGTCGGCGGCGCTTGGGCAGGCGCGCACGAAGGGATACGGAGTCGTCACGCCGGAGCGCGGGGAGATTGTGCTGGATGAACCGCAGGTGGTACGCCACGGCAATAAATATGGAGTCAAGATGAAGGCGCAGGCACCGTCTATCAATCTCATCAAGGCGCAGATCGAGACGGAAATTGCGCCGATCGTGGGAAATGAACAGCAGGCGGAGGATCTGATCCGCTACATCCGCGAGAATGCTGGAAAAGGAGAGGAAGGGATCTGGGAGACCAATATTTTTGGCAAATCAATCGCCCAGATCGTCGATGACGGGATTCAGGCAAAGATCTCCCAGCTCACGGAGGATTGTCAGGTAAAACTGCAGGATACGCTGCAGAAGATTATCAATGACAGTAATGGGGGAATGATTTGTATTATTATATAATCAGCGCGTTTTTGCTCTTGCTGTGGGCTGATTTGTGTGAAAGAGATAGAAAATTTTATCAAAACCTTATCGTTGAAATTGAAAAATTGTCAGAAATCAGTTATAATGATGCTAAGAGCAAAAACACTTTCCGTGAGAGAAATGCGGAAAATAATGACAGAACAGGGGGCTGATTTTATGAGGCTTACATTTATCGGTGCGGATCATGAGGTTACAGGTAGCTGTCATTTCCTGGAGGCAGGCGGGCTGAATATTCTGATTGACTGCGGTATGGAACAGGGGATTAACAAGTATGAAAATGCAGAACTTCCGATTCCGTATTCGGATGTGGATTATGTGCTGGTAACGCACGCCCATATCGATCACGTGGGATTGCTTCCGCTGATCTATGCGAGGGGCTTTCGCGGACAGATTCTGGCCACGCGTGCGACCTGCGATCTGTGTGACATCATGTTGAAAGACTGTGCCCATATCCAGGAGTCAGAGGCAGAGTGGAAAAACCGAAAAGCCATGCGTGCCGGAAAACCGGAGGTGACACCGATTTATACGATGAATGATGCAGAAGGGGTACTGCATCACTTTGTTCCCTGCAATTACAACGAGATTATCCGTCTGAATGACAATGTGGAGATCCGTTTTATCGACGTGGGACATCTGCTTGGTTCGGCTTCGATCGAAATATGGATGAAGGAAGACGGCTGTTCCAAGAAGATCGTATTCTCGGGCGATATCGGCAATAAAAATAAACCGCTTATCCGCAGCCCGCAGTATATCCATCAGGCAGATTACGTCGTTATGGAGAGTACCTACGGCGGCCGGTTCCACAAGAATACCGGTGATCACGTGGAAGAGTTTGCCCATGTGATTCAGGAGACACTCGATAAGGGCGGCAACGTCGTGATTCCTGCATTCGCCGTCGGCAGAACACAGGAAGTGCTGAATTATATCCGTATTATCAAGGAAAAAAAACTGGTAACCGGGCACGGTGTATTTCCGGTATATCTGGATAGTCCGATGGCAGTGGAGGCAACGGGGGTCTTTAAGGACAATATGCTGGACTGCTACAACGAGGAAACGAAAGAGCTGGTCAGAAAAGGCGTCAACCCGATCTCATTCCCAGGCCTGCATCTTTCGATTACCAGCAGTGATTCTGTAGCGATCAACTTTAATGAAGAACCGAAGGTTATCATCTCGGCGGCCGGTATGTGTGATGCGGGTCGTATCCGCCATCATCTGAAACACAACCTCTGGCGTCCGGAATGTACGATCCTGTTTGCCGGCTATCAGGCGGTCGGTACTCTGGGACGCAGCATCATCGAGGGCCGCGAGGAAGTAAAGCTGTTCGGTGAGTCGATCGAGGTCAAAGCGCGGATTGAGAAGATTGAAGGCATCAGCGGCCATGCGGATGAAACGGGTCTTCTGGAATGGATCGGCAATTTCATGGAAAAACCGTCCCAGGTGTTCGTGGTACACGGTGATGATACCGTGTGCGATGCATTTGCAGAGAAGGTCAAAGAAACCTACGGCATCAACGCGATGGCACCGTTCTCCGGCAGTTCGTATGATCTGAAAGAGGGCTGCTTCGTAACCGTTACGAAGGGTATCCCGATTCAGAAACCGGCGGCGAGCGAAGCAACGAAGAAGGCGGCGGGTGTATTTGCACGTCTGCTGGCAGCCTGCGATCGCCTGCGCCGTGTTATCATGCACAACGAGGGCGGAGCAAACAAGGATTTAGCACGTTTTGCCGACCAGATCAATTCGCTCTGCGATAAGTGGGACCGTTAAGCCGGATTCTGCTCAGGAAAGACTGTTTTTCTTACCGTGAGAGTGTCTGAGAGGAAAAAGACCGGGCATGATTCGCAATGAAACGGCAGAAATAAGAAACAGACATAAAGGAGAGTTTCAACTTGAAAGTAACCATATACACAGACGGTGCCGCCCGCGGCAACCCAGACGGCCCGGGCGGATTTGGAACCGTCATCCACTATGTAGATCCGGCAGGAAAACTGCATACCAAAGAGATTTCCGGCGGCTACAAACGAACCACGAACAACCGAATGGAGCTGATGGCAGCCATCGCCGGTCTCGAGGCGCTCAACCGCCCCTGCGAGGTCGAACTCTATTCCGATTCCCAGTATCTCGTCAACGCCTTTAATCAGCACTGGATTGAAGGCTGGATCAAAAAAGGCTGGAAGCGTGGCAAAAATGAGGAGGTCAAGAATGTAGACCTCTGGAAGCGCCTTCTGGCCGCAAAAGAACCGCATCAGGTTACATTTTCCTGGGTAAAGGGGCACAATGGACATCCGGAGAATGAGAGGTGCGACTTTTTGGCTACCTCGGCGGCGGATGGGGACGAGCTGATGATTGATCCGGGGGTATAAAGTATCATTGACATACGGACGAAAAAGAGGGCACCCGAAGATGTGATTTTCGGATGCCCTCTTTTGGGGCTTCAACTCTTACAATATGTTTACGTCTTTCGATCATCTATTTTCAAACCATTCCAAATGTGTTATTTTAAAATTACGAAATATAATTCAAAATAGAAAACGGCATTGCTGTAATTAGGAGGCGTTGTCGTAAACATTAGGTAGGAAAAGAAAAGGCGGTTGAGAATAATTTGAAAAATAAAGGAATGATCGCTGCCCTCTGCCTGATTCTGGTGCTGGGGATTGTGACGACGGCGGCGACGCGGCGTTATATCCGGGAGCAGGCGGGAAGTGACAGAAGCCTGGCGGCAGGACCGGAGGCGGGGGCGATGTATGAGGCAGGGCCATTTGCGGCGGAAGCGGCGGGAAATGGTCTGGCGAACGATGAAACCGTGACGGATGGCGGTGATGCTGGGGCGGAGAAGGCAGCAGAAAAGACAGTGGATATAGAAAACGGAGAAAATACATTGGTAGAAGCGGAGAACAAGGCAGCTTCGGATATAGATGCAGGTGCGGATGCGCCGGAGCTCTCCTCTAAAAAGATGGCGAATGCGGAAACCGCTGGGGCGGAAGATGGCATCCGTGTGCAGGCGGAAGGAGAAACTTCTGCTCAATCTTCAGACGACAGCCGCAAGAAAAAACATACAGATGCTCAGGCGGCCGCCAAAGCAGTAGAGAAGCAGACGGTGGGAAATGTAGCAGATAATTCCGTGAATACAGGGGCGATTGCCTCCCCAGTTGAAAATGGGATTGTCTCCCCGGCAGGCAGCACATCCTCTGGGGCAGGTGCAAGTTCAGATCGGACGGCAAAAGACTACCGAAACCGTCTGGGCGAAATTGAGAATACGATTCAAAGTCTGGAAAATTCGGGAAGTGCGAATACGACGGACGCGATGCGCGAGGCGGCAGCGTATGAGTACCGGCTCTGGGATGTGGAACTAAATCAGATTTATCAGGCAATCATGGCGGTGCTTCCCGATGAGGAGGCGGACACGCTGCGTGGCCGGGAGCGCAGATGGATCCAGAAACGTGACACAGCGGCGAAGCAGGCAGCGGAGCGCTACAAGGGCGGTACGATGGAGAATGTCGAGTATACGGCGTCTTTGGCCAATTCGACGCGGGATCGGGCGTATGAACTGTTAGATTTGTATGAATCGTATCTTCCGGCTGACTAGTGAGGAAAAATTAGAAAATGGGACTTTTGCGGCATATAGAGTTGCGGTAAAAGTCCTATTTTTATACAGGTTAAGTCTCCGGTTACTGTTTGTGTATATATGACCAGTGGCGAAATTTGCCGTTGCCTCGCATTGAAATACAGCAATTTTCGTATGCTTTTTGTGCCGATAAACCCCTTGCGAAATGTAAATTCCTATGATAGGATATAAAGAATGAGGAAAATTTTACTTAAATAGAAGTAACTATAGGAGGAAGCAACGTGAAAAAATACGGTGTGAACGAACTTAGAAAGATGTTCTTAGACTTTTTTGAGAGCAAGGGACATCTGGCAATGAAGAGTTTCTCTCTGGTTCCGCACAATGATAACAGCCTTCTGCTTATCAACTCTGGTATGGCTCCGTTAAAGCCATATTTTACGGGTCAGGAGATTCCGCCGAGAACAAGAGTATGTACCTGTCAGAAATGTATCCGTACCGGCGATATCGAGAATATCGGTAAGACGGCCCGTCACGGTACCTTTTTTGAGATGCTTGGTAACTTCTCCTTCGGCGATTATTTCAAAGAAGAAGCGATCCACTGGTCCTGGGAATTTTTAACCGAGGTAGTTGGACTTGATCCGAATCGTCTCTATCCGTCTGTATTCGAGAGCGATGATGAGACATATGATATCTGGAACAAAGAGATGGGTATCCCGGCAGAGCGTATTTTCCGCTTTGGCAGAGAGGATAACTTCTGGGAGCATGGCGCTGGCCCGTGCGGTCCGTGTTCCGAGATCTACTATGACCGCGGCGAGAAGTACGGCTGTGGCAAACCGGGATGTACCGTAGGCTGCGACTGTGACCGTTACATGGAGGTATGGAACAACGTATTCTCCCAGTTCAACAACGACGGCCACGGCAACTACACTGAGCTCGAGCACAAGAACATTGATACCGGTATGGGTCTGGAGCGTCTGGCAGTGATTGTACAGGATGTAGATTCCCTGTTTACGGTTGATACAAACAAGGCTCTTCTGGATCGTGTCTGCGAGCTGGCACATACCGAATATCAGAAAGATCATGAGACGGATATTTCCCTGCGTATCGTAGCGGATCATATCAAGTCCTGTACATTCATGATCTCCGACGGTATCATGCCGTCCAACGAGGGCCGTGGATACGTTCTCCGCCGTCTGCTGCGCCGTGCAGCCCGCCATGGCAAGAAGCTTGGCATCGAGGGTGAGTTCTTAGCAGCTCTGTCCCGCACCGTTATCGACCTGTCCAAGGATGGTTATCCGGAGCTGGAAGAGAAGAGTGCGATGATCTTCAAGGTTCTTTCTGAGGAAGAGGATAAGTTCAACAAGACCATCGATCAGGGTCTTGCGATCCTTGCCGATATGGAAGAAGACATGAATAAAAAGGGCGAGAAAGTGCTGTCCGGCGACAACGCATTCAAGCTTTACGATACCTACGGATTCCCGATCGACTTAACCCGTGAGATTCTCGAGGAGAAGAACCTCGGCATCGATGAGGACGGCTTCAATGCAGCGATGAAACGCCAGAAAGATCAGGCGAGAGCGGCAAGAAAGACGACCAACTACATGGGTGCAGATGTTACCGTATATCAGTCCATCGATCCGGCTATCACAACCGAGTTTATCGGCTATGATCGTCTGACGGCAGAATCCGAGATTTCGGTTCTGACAACCGAGGATGAGATTGTAGAGGCACTGACCGACGGTCAGACTGGTACAATCATTACCAAAGAGACTCCGTTCTATGGAACGATGGGTGGACAGGAAGGCGATTTCGGCCAGATTACCGCTCCGGACGGTTCTGTCTTTGAGGTAAAAGATAGCATTCATTTACAGGGCGGCAAGATCGGCCATGTCGGTGTTGTGACCAAAGGTATGTTCGAGGTAGGCGAGAAGGTAACTCTGTCGGTTGACAAGGAAAACCGTGAGTTGACTTCCCGCAACCATTCCGCGACCCATCTGCTTCACAAAGCGCTGCGTACCGTTCTTGGTACCCACGTAGAGCAGGCTGGTTCCCTGGTAACCCGTGACCGTCTGCGTTTCGACTTTACTCATTTCTCCGCGATGACGCCGGAGGAGATCGAGAAGGTAGAAAAGATTGTCAACGACGAGATCGCAGCATCCCTGCCGGTTGTAACGGAGGTTATGTCCTTAGACGAGGCAAAGAAGACAGGCGCGATGGCACTGTTTGGCGAGAAATACGGCGAGAAAGTCCGCGTTGTCAAGATGGGCGATTTCTCCACCGAGCTTTGCGGCGGTACCCACGTATCCAACACAGGTACAATCGCATCCTTTAAGATTCTTTCCGAGGCTGGTATCGCAGCAGGCGTCCGTCGTATCGAGGCACTGACTTCTACCGGTCTGATGAACCACTATAAAGAGGTGGAGAATGAGCTGCACGAGGCAGCAAAGCTGGCGAAGACCACTCCGGCGGCGCTGAGCAGCAAGATTGAATCCCTGTTAGAGGAGATCAAGACTCTGCACGCAGAGAACGAGAAGTTAAAGAGCAAGCTGGCGAACGATTCCCTGGGCGATGTTATGAACCAGGTACAGGATGTAAACGGCGTGAAGCTGCTGGCAGTTGAGGTTAAGGATGTAGACATGAACGGTCTGCGTAACCTGGGCGATCAGCTGAAAGAAAAGCTGGGCGAGGGCGTTGTCCTGATTGCATCCATTCTGGATGGCAAGGTAAGCCTGATGGCATCTGCAACCGACGGTGCGATGAAGAAGGGGGCACACGCTGGAAACTTAATCAAAGCGATCGCAGGTCTTGTCGGAGGCGGCGGCGGTGGCCGTCCGAATATGGCACAGGCTGGCGGAAAGAACCCGGCCGGCATCGCTGCAGCGCTTGAAAAGGCAGCAGAAGTAGTAGCTGAGCAGGTAAAATAAAAAATATTTGTGTCACGGATCCCAGATCAGCGGCATAAATGCAAGAATTTCAAAAAAACCATAAAAAAATGTAAAATGTTGTTGACGTATCATTTTTTTATGATATAATCTTTTTAGTGCTAAAAAAATACCCATACAGTTGTATTAATATGCACTTATTACACAACTGGAGGGAGGTTAGGTGTGAGCTATGTCAAATGTAATCGTTAAAGATAACGAGAGTCTGGGCAGCGCTTTACGCAGATTCAAAAGAAACTGTGCTAAGGCTGGTATCCAGCAGGAGATTCGGAAAAGAGAGCATTACGAGAAACCGAGCGTTCGTCGTAAAAAGAAATCCGAAGCTGCTAGAAAACGCAAATACAACTAAGTAACGCAAAAGTCCTGGTTTTCATATGAACCAGGACTTTTTTGTATCATAGAGGGAATGTGCTGCGGCGGATGATGGAGTGAGGGGCATGAGAGAGAAGCAGAGAAATGAGAAGCAAGAAAACGGATGGAACGGATTGAGAC
>JBNMLY010000069.1:0-11430 GCA_050875065.1 Otoolea sp.
ATCGCGCGTACATCAAACGTATACGTTCCCGCCTGGGTCAGATAACGTCCGAGACTGCATTTCGTATCGTGTACCGGTTTTACCGTACTTAAAAATTTATCATCCCGGTAAACACGCAGTTCATAATATTTGGCATCTTCGCTTCCATTCCACTCTGCCACACCATTCGTCTGATCCCACTCTGCCTCATCAACCTCCAGACTGTAATCACCCGAAGTTCCCTTCAGCGCTTTCAGAGTAATCACAACTCGAAGTTCCTCATCGCCCTTCCGCTTGATCGAGGTGACGGTTGCATTGTCACCGCTTAACGTCACATTCTTTTTCGCATAACCGGATTTGAAATAATAATCATCGTCCGCCTCCAGCGTTACTTCCAGCTTTGGCTTGTCCTTATCCACCCATTTGCCGGACGGCTCGTTGACCACGTCGACATTGGAAATATCGCAGTCGCCGAAATCAAGCGAAACATCCACATCCGAGCTCTCGTCACCAACATGGATTGAAGATGAAACATGTAAGCCAATCGAGCCCACCGGAGTGCGGTCCTCCGTGTCCCTCGAGGCAAATGCCTGAAACGGGATCGCAGCCAGAAGTGCGGCGGCCGTGACCGTCAAAAGTAAATATTTTCCCTTTTTCATATGTAAAACCTCCTAAAGTGATTTTTGCAGAACTTTTTGTTTTATTTCTTTTGCATATCTGCTTTTACTCCCTGCAAATAAAGCATTTCATCTCTAAAACGCTTTATCTTCTGTCAAACATTATCCCCTCTTCTTTCCCTCTATATTAACAAAAAATGGCGGCATTGTACACCTTTTTGCATACAATACCACCATCTATACATTATCTGACTGGACTTTCGTCCCCAAAAAGTGTCTGTCTGTTAATCACTTTCAAGCACACCGCACCATAAACAGCCTTGCCATCTGATCACAGTCACTTTATTTCTCTAATTTACGCTCCGGGAACGGATCATCGATTGCCCTTACCGTATGGAAATCGCCGCGTTCGGCCCGTGCCATCTGGAGAAGAACCGAACCAATGCCGGCCGCACCATCCAGGAAACCAATCGGTGTGCTCAGACGCTCCGGTGCCACGCGGTCGAGAGCAAATTTCCAGCTCGCCTGCTCGCCGTCTGCCCCTGTCTCAAATGTTGCCGTATCCATCAGCACGTTTGCACAGCGTCTTGCATATTCCAGATCATGTTCTTCGCCAAATGCCGCCCAGAGTCCCAGGTACATATTTAAAAGTCCGGCCGTTCCACAGCAGATGTTTTCCGTATTCCAGTATCCGGCCGAACGTTTCTCCGGTGCGCCGGTCGCCTCAAGTCCTTTGACAAGTTCCTCGATCTCACGGCGGTATTTTGCATCGCCGCTGAACTTGTACAGCTCATAGTAGAAACGGTTTGTACCGGCCGGTCCGTGGCAGTAGCCCAGATAGAAGAGATCCGGACGATCCGGCAGCGCATGCGGAAGCAGTTTTCCGGCGCGCATCTTGACAGCCACGGTATCCATATACTCCGGTACACCTTTGACTGCGTCAAGGAATTCCTTCTTTCCGCTGACCTCATAGAGTTTCAGCAGCAAAAATCCGATTCCGCCCGTTCCCATCGGGAAGTTCGGGTCGATATAATCTTTTCCGGCACCAAAATAGGTCGGATCGACACCCGTATAGCAGATCGTTCCATTTCCCATATCACGTCCTCTGGTCAGGAAATAGCGTCCCGCCTTGACTGCAAACTCTTTCCAGTCTTCGCGTCCCAGCTTCTCGGCTGCATTTAAGATGACGAGAATGGTTCCCGCGGTTCCAACGATGCCCGGGTAGGTGGACCAGTAATAGCCTTCTCCCTCTTCGGCCGGGATGGCATCCTGAATCGCCTGGTCAAGAATTTCTTCTATCAGGGCGCGGTAATGCTCGTCCTTCGTCACTGTGTACATCTGAAGCAGGGCAAAGGAAGCACCGCCCCATCCGGTTGAAAATGCATACGGAGAAAAATTCCGTTTCAGTTCACGTCTCTTTCTCCAGCGGTATTCCAGATAACGGCCCGCCTCTTTCGCTTCATCCAGGTACGCCGCATCCTGTGTGTCCTCATACAGAGACAAAAGAAAGCAGATGATGCCCGAAGCACCTGCATACATGCAGATCTCATCATAATAACTCGGCTTGCCTGCCGCCGCATCCGCAAGCGTCCAGTAGATGCCTTCTTCATCCGTTCTCTTTCTTGTATTAATAAAATTCATGGCTGCCTTTGCAGCATCTAAGTACTTCTCTGCTGTTCCCATATGTTTCATCCTCTCTTCTATAACAAGTATGCTATATCACCGATTTTCACATATCCATATGCTTCCATACAGGCGATATAGCACACTTATTCTTTTTTTGTCTCACATAAGCTCTATTATAAATTCTTTTTTATCATCTGTCATGTATGTGAGCAAAAAATATATTCTTTTTTACTTCTCAGAATTCTCAATTACAATTCCATCTGCCGCCAGTTCTTCATCTGTCTCATGTTTCATTCCCCATCCGGAGAAAATTGCAAACCAGAATACCAGTGTCAGCGCCATGCTGTGGAAGTTGTAGCCGACGAAAGATACCGCGTTATAGCCTTCGGATACAACCCCGCTGGCAACTGCGATTGCCGCCAGATTCAGGCAGCCCGGGTTCGTCGGAACCAGATAGCCGACGCCGCATCCAAGTCCATCCAGGAAGTTTGCACAGCGTGCACGGTCAATCTTGAACGGGCGGAGCAGTTTGCGGACGATCGGTCCACAGAAGGAAATTGCGGAAGTACCGCTGCTGATAACGATGCCCATGATGCTGACCATTGCACCTGCCGCGATCTCAGCCGATTTTTCGGATTTTGCATACTTGCGCATCCATGCAAGGATTGCATCCAGCACACCCGCCTCGCTGATCAGGCTGACCATAACAAAGATAAACAGGATGAAAATAATGGAGCTTAACATACCGTCAAATGCATTTGCAATCAGTCCGTCTTTGGCAACCAGCTCTGCCGGTGTCAGATATCCAAATGCAAACAGTAAAACAAAACCAACCATCTCGCTGACTAACAGGGAGGTAAACAGTCCGCTGCCGCGCAGCATCAGCACAACGACCAGAACCGGGATAATCAGGAACACGATGCTGGAAGCGTAGGTTGCGTCTACCGCCGCCATCTCGGCTGAAACGCCGTTTCCGGCATCCATAAAGCCAAATACCAGATAAGCAGCCACGGAAATCACACCTGCAATCAGTGCATATTTAAAGCGGGAACGGACAACCTTCATAACATCGACTTCCTGGGACAGGGAGGATGCAATCGTTGTATCCGAGATCGGTGCGAGGTTATCACCGAAGCAGCTACCGGCCAGAATCGCGCCGCAGATCAGGTTGACATTGCAGCCCATTCCGACGGAAAGCGGAATCAGAAGCGGTCCGGCTGTATTTAACGCACCTGCCGCACTACCGGTTGCACTGGAAAGTACTACGCAGATAAAGAAGCAGATAATCGGCATCAGCGCCGGTGACATGTTGATCTTGGTCATCACGTATAAAAGTGCTTCAATCAGATGCGATGCCGTCAAAATCTTCGACATCACGCCCGCAAATAAGAAACAGGCAATCATAAATGCAAAAATATTATCGCGCACACCATTGATCAGTGCTTTCTGGAACGCTTTCTTATCCTTATATACAAGAAATCCGGCCAAAACGGCAAAATAACCGGCCGACCAGAAATTTTTGGTAGAACGCATTCCAAAGGCAACCATAAAAATCATAGTTCCCATCATGATAATCAGTGGGAGAACCGCTCCTGCCATTCCTCCATCCGTTTCCGCATACTTTTTCGTTTCGTTTGTCATGACTCCTCCGTCTGTTTTCATTTCATTTTCTTTGTGAATGTAATGTGCTAAATTCATCTTTCCGACTGTTTTAATGGGTTTATTGGATAAAAAAATAAGCCAGACCTCGGCAAAGATACTATCTCTTAAACACTGCAAAAAGAAAATGAAAGATATTGTATAACTGACGAATCCCGCACAGTTATAATTCTTTCAGCGCCCTGTTTGGAAACCGAACCCGTCTCAATGACAATCCGCTTTCGGGTACCTATTACATATTATGTAAATAGGATATTCGCTTGTACATAAGGGTTAGGCCACAAGGACCTAACCCCTGATATTAAAGTAGCAGAATTAGTCTTCTACTTTAACGATTTCTTTTTTGTTATAGCTTCCGCAAGCTTTGCACACTCTGTGAGGCATCATCAGAGCACCGCACTTGCTGCACTTTACTAAGTTCGGAGCACTCATTTTCCAGTTAGCTCTGCGGCTGTCTCTTCTTGCTTTGGAAGATTTGTTCTTAGGACAGATAGACATGGTTACACCTCCTTAAATTCATTGAATATCTCCTGGATAACCGACATCCTTGGATCGAGCGACCTAGTGTCACAGGTACAAGTCCGAAGATTAAGATTTGTACCACATCTATTGCAAATCCCCTTGCAGTCTTCTCTGCACAGGACTTTCATAGGCAAGCTCAGTAGCAGTTCGTTGCAAACCAACTGGTCTACATCCAGATTGTACCCCTTCATAAAGGGTTCATCATCCAAACTCTCCTCCTGACCGTCCTGCACCTCAAACTCTCGTTCAAAATCCAGTTCGCAGTCGAAAGATACTGGCTCCAGACAACGCGCACAGTGACCTCCCACCGTCAGCGTCGCATGACCACTCATCGTATACTTGTGCCGTGTCTTTGCCGTCAGCTCCAGCTCAAAAGGCTCTGCCTTCTCAATCTGAAATGTCTCTCCGTCAAAATCGACAGAGTCCAGCGCAGTCTCGACTGTATAGACTTTCTTTCTTCCCTCGCAGTTAAAAAGTTCCGATAAATGAATCAGCATACTAATCTCCTAATACGCACTTTGATATTATACAAAGGTCGAGCGTGTTTGTCAATGATTAATTTTACATATTTTTGCAAATTTTAATTCATTAGCGTTCCCCGAGCCATAAATACTGCACGGATCGGGGAAAAATACGAATCAAATTTAATTATTTTACCAGCGCCAGAGTCTCACGTGCGATAGCCAGCTCTTCATTGGTCGGAACCAGGAGAACCTGAACCTTGGAGTCGTCGGTAGAGATGATTCTCTCCTCGCCTCTTACGTTGTTCTTCTCCTCATCCAGCTTAACGCCTAAGTAGGTCAGGTTCTTGCAAACATCTTTTCACATCTTGATGTTGTTCTCACCGATACCTGCAGTGAATGCGATTGCATCTACACCGTTCATAGCTGCTGCGTATGCGCCGATGTATTTGATTACGCGGTAATCGAATACGTCCAGAGCCAACTGTGCTCTCTTGTTGCCAGCCTCTGCTGCTGCATCCAGGTCACGACCGTCGCTGGATACGCCGGAGATACCGAGCATACCGGATTTCTTGTTCAGAACTTCGTTCATCTCGTCCAGAGACAGGCCCTCTTTTTTACCTACGAAATCGATGATAGCCGGATCCAGGTCACCAGAACGTGTACCCATAACCAGACCTTCCAGTGGAGTCAGACCCATGCTGGTGTCTACGGATTTGCCGCAGTTTACAGCGGAGATGCTGGCACCGTTGCCCAGGTGGCAAACGATGATCTTCATCTGGTCGTACGGTTTGCCTACGATCTCAGCGGTTCTCTTGGATACATAGCTGTGGGATGTACCGTGGAAACCGTAACGTCTAACTTTGTATTTCTCATAGTACTCATACGGGATACCGTAGGTGTAAGCAACCTCCGGCATGGTCTGATGGAAAGCAGTATCAAATACAGCGACCATCGGTACGCCCGGCATAAGCTCCTGGCAAGCACGGATACCGATCAGGTTTGCCGGGTTATGAAGCGGTGCCAGATCGTTGCACTCTTCGATTGCTTTCATGGACTCGTCGTTGATTAAGCAGGAAGAAGTGAATTTCTCGCCGCCGTGTACGACACGATGTCCAACTGCGCCTACCTCAGACAGGCTCTTGATAACGCCGGTCTTCTCGTTGGTCAGGGCTGCCAGAACTGCGTTGATAGCCTCTGTATGGGTCGGCATAGCGATCTCAGATTTCTCTTTCTCGCCGCCTTCCGGCTGGTAGGTCAGCATACCATCGATGCCGATTCTCTCGCAAAGACCCTTAGCCAGAACGCCCTCTGTCTCAGAGTTGATTAACTGATACTTTAAGGAAGAACTTCCGCAGTTAATAACTAAAATATTCATGGTAATAGATTCCTTTCTTTATAACATCACAATTCAGCCGCAGGTATTCTCTCTGCATGCGGTTCGCACGGAGGCGTCTGCAAAAACGTCTGCACTGCCCTGTTGTGAACTGCAAGATTATGTATGAATACCGGGCTGAACTGTAATTATCGTTTTTAATTCTTAAATAAACCGATTTGAGAGTATCTGACGTGTTGCCAGATTTCCATCCGTCTACTTTTGATGGATATTCATTATGCCTGCTGAGCCTGTACAGCGGTGATAGCTACTACGCCTACGATATCGTCTGCGAAGCATCCTCTGGACAGATCGTTTACCGGCATGGACAGACCCTGAAGAACCGGACCGTAAGCGCCAGCTTTTGCAAGTCTCTGAACCAGTTTGTAACCGATGTTGCCAGCTTCCAGGGACGGGAATACTAAGGTGTTAGCATGTCCAGCTACTGCGCTGCCCGGAGCCTTAGCCTCGCCTACGGACGGAACCAGTGCTGCGTCAAGCTGAAGCTCGCCATCCAGTTTCAGTTCCGGGAACTTCTCATGAGCGATCTTAACTGCATCTGCTACCTTGGTAACATCATCATGTTTTGCGGAACCCATAGTGGAATAGGACAGCATAGCTACCTTCGGCTCTGCGCCAACCAGCATCTTGAAGCTCTCTGCGGACAGACCAGCGATCTCAGCCAGCTTGTTGGAATCGAAGTCAGTGTTTACTGCACAGTCAGCGAATACGAACAGACCGTTCTCACCGAACTCGCAATCCGGAACTTCCATCAGGAAGAAGCCAGATACAGAGCTGATACCCGGTTTGGTCTTCAGAAGCTGCAGAGCCGGACGAATCGTGTTGCCGGTAGAATGGCATGCACCAGATACAGCACCGTCAGCATCGCCGCACTTGCACATCAGGCAAGCATAGTACATATAGTCTTTCTCCATCTGCTCTTTTGCGATTTCCGGAGTAACACCTTTTTTGCCTCTTAATTCAACAAACTTGTCGATGTATTTCTGCTTATTCGGATCATTGTACGGGTCAACGATAGTGGCACCGGAAATGTCGAAGCCCTTGCCGTTTTTCTCAACTTCTTCCGGAGTACCGATGATGATCAGGTTTGCGATACCCTCTTTCAGAATTTTCTCAGCCGCCTCGTATGTTCTCTTGTCCATTGACTCTGGAAGAACGATGGTTTTCTTGTCTGCTTTTGCTCTTTCCTTAATCTTGTCAATAAATGCCATGGTTATAAAACCCCTTTCATAAGTGTGTGTCTATTACTGCTAACATTATATACCAGTTGTTTATTGTATACAAGTGCGATTTTCATTTTTTTGATTAATTAAATTTTTAACAAGTTGCACAGCAAAATGTCCTTTACGCTCCTGCACTTCCACTATATAATATAAATGAGGCAGAAAACGGCGGCTCTTTTTCGCAGATTTTTACCACATTCATTTACTATGCACCGCATTTCCATTCTACCGCATCAGCACAGTCTGGGACTGCTTTCATTTTCTGCAAAAGAACCGTTTATCACAGTATATCTTTTCTGCCACACAGCAACAGCCTTTTACTTTGATTATAAAAGACTGCTACAAAATTCTTCGCAAAAATGCAAAAACAGGATTGGAATTTATGAGAATCGTTGGTTTAATCACCGAATATAACCCGTTCCATGCCGGGCATCTGTACCATATGCAGCGGGCCAGGGAACTGACCGGCGCAGATTACTGCGTCGTCCTGATGAGCGGCAGTTTCGTCCAGCGCGGCGAACCGGCCATCTTTGATAAGTACCGCCGTGCCAAAGCGGCCCTTCTCGCCGGTGCGGATCTGGTGCTTGAGATGCCGGTCGCTTTTTCCACCGCTTCGGCCCATGAATTTGCCGCCTATGGGGTTGCGCTTCTCTCGGCAATCGGCGTGGACGCCGTTGTGTTCGGCAGTGAATGTGGGCAGATTGAGCGGCTCAGGCAGGCTGCTTATGCGCTCAACCATGAGTCGCCGGAGTTTCAGGAGAGACTGCAGAAAGGATTGAAAGAGGGGCTGACTTATCCACAGGCGCGGGTGAGGGCGTTGGAGGGAACACAGACGGACGAGACAGGTTTTGAAAATATTGAAGCTTTTTCAAAATGTAACAACGCTTCTTCCCCAGATGCTTCCAGACATCCCGTATTGGGCAAGAAGGTCGGAAAATCGGGAGAGAATTTTTGCACAAATACAGATGTGCCAGAGTCTCATCTATGGACTTCCGCTTTAAGCTCTCCGAACAATATCCTTGGGATTGAATACTTGCGGGCAGCGGAAAATCTACACAGTCCAATGGAATTATATACGATTTCACGGGAAGGAAGCGGATATCACGAGGATTCACTGGAGAAAACAAAGTTTCCATCGGCTTCGGCGATTCGAGGGATGATTCAAAAAAGCTACGGAAACCTGGCAGATGATATTCCGGCTTCATTGAAACAGAATCCGGGTTCTGATTCAAAAAATGGATTTTTATTTCATATTTTGGCACCTCATCTGCCAGCCGTGACGCATCCTGCATACACAGACGCAGTTCCCGTTTTTGCGGATGACTTTTCAGAGCTTTTGAACATGGCGGTTTTACAGATGCAGAAATCTTCGACAAAGGATTTCAGTGCTGCCGCAAGCATTGCTATTCCTTTCAGTGCTTCGTCTGTCAATGCCAATATACAGGCTATATCCCGCATCGCGGATCTCTCCCCGGAGCTTGCCGCCCGCCTTGCAAAGCCGCCTTACTTTCCCCTCTCATTTGAGGAACGGGTCCAGGCGTTAAAGACGCGCCAGCTTACCTACACGCGTGTCAGCCGGGCGCTTCTGCATCTGGTACTCGGAATGCGGGAGGACGATATTTCCCGCTGGAAGGACGAGGGCTATGCGCTCTATGCGCGCATTCTCGGCTTTCGCAGGCAGAGCAGTCCCCTGCTCTCCTATCTGCATAAAAAAAGCAGCATCCCGCTCGTCACCAAGATGGCCGATGCCGCCCAGGACCTCTCCCCGTCAGCGCTCGCGCTGCTGGAACAGGAGGTGTACGCCTCGCATTTATATCAGACGGTGCGGATGAAGCGCGGCGGAGTGTTTCAGAATGAATATACAGAAGGACTGATTTTTATATAATTCTTCGTATAGCTTTCCATATCATATAATATTAAAATCACAGAATATCGAGAATATGACCTGCATTTTCTTGATTTCCTAAAGAGTTTCAAAAAAGCTATTTTTTAACATTTCCCGCCGGGAAACACCAAAAAAGAAAAAGGTCATTTTTCAAATGACTCAAATATAAAACCTACAAACGGAGGAAACTACAGTGAATAGAAAATCGCCTATTATCATCGGAATTGCCGGAGGAACCGGATCAGGAAAATCCACTTTTACAAACCGCCTGAAAGACGCATTTGGCGATCAGGTGACCGTGCTTTATCACAATAACTACTACCGCGCCCACAACGATATGCCATTTGAGCAGCGCAAAAAGCTGAACTACGATCACCCGGATGCGTTTGAGACGGAGTTGCTCCTTGAGCATCTTAAAAAGCTCAAAAATTGGGAGGCCATCGACTGTCCTACCTATAATTATGCGGACCACAACCGTGCCGAGGCGACCATCCACATCGAGCCGCGCCCGGTTATCCTGCTGGAAGGCATTCTCGTTCTCTATGACGAGGCGCTCCGCAATATGCTCGATATCCGCATTTTCGTCGATGCCGACGCCGACGAGCGCATCCTGCGCCGAATCCTGCGTGACACAAAAGAACGCGGACGCGATATTGAAAACATCATCGACCAGTACCTGACCACTGTCAAACCGATGCACGCCCTCTTTGTAGAACCGACCCGCGCTTATGCGGATGTGGTTACAAACAGTGGGCGGAATGAGGTTGCGTTCTCACTGGTTAAAGGGGAAATTGCCAGACTGCTGGAAGAGGCGAAAGTGGGGGAATAATTATCCAAAAATAGAATGCCTCCTATCTTCGTGACACTGCACCTTGCCAGTTTTAGATTTTTACGAATCACTTTTGGCAATCGAGTTTCAAGGTCATCTTTGATATCTTTATCGGGGTCATTGAGATCAAAATTTGAATTTCTGATCTCAATGACCTCATTCTTTCTTCTATGCACAAATACATCTATCACATTTATAAATTTCCTACGCTTCTTCCCCCCACCAACAATTCATACAACGTCGGCTTCACATGCAATTCCTTCATCATGGCTTCCAATGCCGCCCCATCCGCCTTCTTACCCTGCCGAATCGCGCGGATCATGATATTTTTTGGCGTGTGCTCCATGTCGATAAATTCGAGAATCTGCGTCCGGTAGCCGGACATTTCGAGGAGCTGGCCACGGATTCCGTCGGTCAGAAGTGCCGACATCCGTTCTTTCAGAAGACCATACTGTAAAACCGATGCCAGAAGGTCATTCTGGATTTGCTTGTTGACCTCATGCTGGCAGCATGGAACGGAGAGAATGACCTTCGCGCCCCATTTAACCGCTTTCGCTAACGCATAATCGGTCGCCGTATCACAGGCGTGCAGAGTCACGACCATATCGACCTGATCGACGCCCTCATATCCAGCGATATCGCCGTGCAGGAAAGTCAGATTCTCAAAGCCGAACTTTTTGCTCAGGCGGTTGCAGAGCGCGATCACATCTTTTTTCAAATCCAGGCCAATGACACGGATCGGATATTTCTTCAGAACATGAAGATAATAATACATCGCAAAGGTCAGATACGATTTTCCACATCCAAAATCAATGATCGTGTTTGTCCGGTTCGGGTCAAGATTTGGAAGTACATCCTCGATAAATTCGAGAAAACGGTTGATCTGGCGGAATTTATCGTATCGCGATTTCACGACCTTGCCTTCTGCGGTCATGACGCCGAGATCCACCAAAAATGGGACTGGGACGCCTTCCTGAAGGACGTATTTCTTGGTGCGGTTGTGAGACAGCGAAGCAAGACGTTCTGAAAGTGCCGCAGCATCCATGCCAGCAGGCAGACCTATTCCGATATTTTTCTGCTGTTTCCCATCACTCTGCATTTTGCCATTTCCCTGCACTTTAGCACTTTTCTGCATCTTTCCGTTTTTCTGACTCTGACTCGATTTTTCAAGCGAATTTGCTTTCACATCTGCCTGCATCTTCCCCAGCATCTGTTTTCCAGCCTTCTGCGCAT
>JBNMLY010000070.1:0-11084 GCA_050875065.1 Otoolea sp.
ATCTTCGGTTCCCAGGTAGTACCAGTCACCGTTGTCCTCAAACCAACCGTATCTCATCTCACCGTCGGTGTTGAAGTAGTAAGTTTTACCGTTGATTTTCTTCTTGTCATCGGTAATTTTCTTACCTTTATTGTTGAAGTAGTACCAATGCTCACCATCATCATCCGGATCGCTGTTGTCATCATCATCAGATGTCTTGATCCACTGGTTAACCAGCATAGCACCATCGGAACCTACATAGTAGTCATCGTCTACCCAAGCGTCTGTTTCCATATCGCCATCTTCGTTGAGGTAGAACCACTTACCACCATCTTTATTCCACTCATCAGTTACCTGATTGTCGTCGCTGTCATAGTAGTGCCAAACACCAGCGTCATCTTTCTGCCAACCAGCTGCGAAAGAAGTCATGGAAGCACCCATAGCGAGTAAAGCTGCTGCAGAAAGTACTGCAACTAATTTAGTCTGCTTTCTCATAATTAATGCACTCTCCTTTTTACTTTTTGAAATTCTCTTTTTCTCGAAATCCTAACTGCATTACCAGGACATTATACTTCGGATATGGAAAATTATCAATAGTTTTTTTACAGATTTTCCAACTTTTTATTTTTAAGTCGAATCATGGCTGCATTTCCTACTGTTTTCTTCCCTGAGAAGTAATGCCTTTCTCCGATACACCCACATTATAATACACGTTTTTCCAAAATACCATAACTTTTATCTGTTCATTTCCTTACATATTTTTTACGAAACCGGATATTCATTTTGTGATTGTATTTATAGTGGTACAATTTGCCCGCATTTCACAAAAAGCCCTGTATATATCAGGCTTCTTCTCGTTTCTCCCTGGTTCTTCCGATGGACTCCAGGTTCTTTCTTTCGCAGGCAGGCCAAGCATATTTCCCTCTTCTTTTCCGTTTACATTCTTCCCATTTATGTTATAATGTTCATATATCATTTTAAAAAACCATTTTTGAACAAAATACAGGCTGGACCTTCTACTTAGCAGGACTGATCTCCTGCCCTGTCCAGCCTTTGACCAAAAAACAAATCAGCATTATCAGGAGGTTGTTATGGATCGTTATGGATTGATCTGCCGGAGTTTTTATGAGAATCCGGATATTACCCAGCGGGAACTGGCTTCTATCATGCATCTTTCCCTGGGTACTGTCAATAAACTGCTGGGCGACTGCCTGGAGGAAGCACTTTTGATGACGGATGAAGACACGGGAAAATATCTGCTGACGGAACAGGGGCTTCAGTATCTTGAACCGTTCAAAGTAGATGGCGCCGTTATCACGGCAGCCGGATTTGGTTCACGTTTTGTCCCCCTGACGTTTGAAACCCCCAAAGGGCTTCTGGAAGTCTTCGGCGAGCGGATGATTGAGCGCCAGATTAAACAACTTCACGCGGCGGGAATTACGGATATTACCATCATTGTCGGCTATCTGAAGGAAAAATTTGAATATTTGATTGATAAATATCAGGTAAAACTTCTCTACAATCCAGAATACGCCACCAAAAATAACCTGGCGACGATCTACCACGCCCGCGAGCTGTTCCGTGACCGCAATATGTACCTGCTTGTCTCGGATAACTGGATTCGCGACAATATGTACCACCGCTACGAATGCGGCGCCTGGTACTCTTCCGTCTATATGGACGGTGAAACTTCCGAGTGGTGTCTTTCTTCTAATAAGAAAGGGCGCATCACTTCTGTCCAGATCGGCGGACACGACTCCTGGGTCATGTATGGACCCGCCTTTCTCTCCCGCGAATTTTCCAATCAGCTCCTTCCCCTGATTGAAGAAGCCTACCATCAGCCAGGCACAGAACAGTGGTACTGGGAACAGGTGGTTGTGGATCATATAAAAGAATTGGAACTTTCTATGAATTGCCAGCCGGCCGATCAGGTCTATGAATTTGAAAACTTAGAGGAACTGCGCAAATTTGATCCCAAGTACCAAAATCATTCCGATAATGCCGCCATGCAGTTGGTTTCCCGTGTATTCCAGGTAAAAGAAGAGGCAATCCACAACATTCGCTGCCTAAAATCCGGTATGACCAACCAGTCTTTCCTGTTCGAGCTGAATGACTGCCATTATATCTGCCGTATTCCCGGTCCTGGAACGGAATTCCTGATTAACCGAAAAGAGGAAGAGGCGGTTTATCAGGCAGTTACTTCTCTGGGGATCACGGAACATATTCTTTATTTTGATGGGAAAACCGGGTACAAAATTGCCCGTTATTATGAAGGCGCCCGCAATGCGGATGCCCACAATGCCTCTGAAATGGCTGCCTGTATGGAAATGCTCCGAACCTTACACCATTCCGGCGTGACCGTTCCCCATCATTTCCGAATCCGGGAGCGGATCGACTTTTATGAACGGATCTGCCGCAGCCGTGAGGAGATGCTGTTTGAGGATTACCCGGCTGTCCGCGCTCAGATGAATCGGCTGATGGATTCTTTAGAGAAGCTAGGGCGCCCCTGCTGTCTCTGTCACATCGACTCCGTTGCCGATAACTTCCTCTTCCTGCCGGACGGCTCCCTGCGCCTGATCGACTGGGAATACGCCGGGATGTGCGATCCACTCATTGACATTGCCATGTGCAGTATCTATTCCTACTATTCCCAGGAAGAACTCGATCGTCTTCTGGAAGAATACCTGCAGCACGCCCCCTCCGATGAGGAACGCTTTGTCACCTATGCCTACGCGGCGTTAGGTGGTTTTCTGTGGGCGCTCTGGGCAGTTTTTAAAAGTATGGAGGGCCGTGAATTCGGCAATTATACCATTATTATGTATCGCTATGCAAAACACTATTACCGAACCCTTGCAGCAGATAACCATTTCCCGAACGTTGACTTGTAATCTCCCACTTTTGTATCCATTCTTTTTCCCCGTGTTATTCGAAAAAAAGAACGACGATACGACTGACCATCCAACGCTGCCCGGTAAAATTATAATATTTCCGTTATGTATTTTTAACGGTTCTATGTTATACTATAAAAGCAAAATTATTCCAGATGGTAACGTGCAGACCGTATTTACCAACTGGAACTCTCCCCAGTATAGCGCCACGCAAACTGGTACAAGCTGGGGCAGTCCTGCTGTAAGCCGGATTGATACATAGATTCTTTGTTAGGAAATCACGTTGCAAGGGGGACACACGATGCGGAAAAGATACGCAAAATTTCTGGGACTCGCCTGTCTGATTGGCGCCATGGGGATGCTTCCGTCGTCGCAGAGCCGTGCGGCTGGATGGCTGAAAGATGGAAACTTCTGGTATTACATGACCGACGACGGGCAGAAACATACCGGTTGGGTACATATCGGAGAAAAATATTATTATATGGATGATTCCACCGGCAAGATGGTCACCGGATGGCGTCAGGATAAATCCACCTCCGCCTGGTATTATTTCAACCAGAGTGGAGAGATGATGACAAAATGGCAGAAAATTAATAACTACTGGTACTATTTCGACCAGTACGGCGTCATGCAGAAAGGCTGGCTCAAGCTGGATAAATCCTGGTATTATCTGGGCGAGGACGGCCGGATGTTTACCAACTGGCAAAAGATGGATGATGATACCTGGTATTATTTCGGCTCGGACGGCGCCATGCGTACCGGATGGCAGAAAATCAACAACAGTTGGTACTATCTCGACGAAAATGGTAAGATGCTGACCGGATGGCAGCTAATCAAAAATGAATACTACTATCTCCACGAGGGAAAAATGCTGACTGGATGGCTGAACGACAGCAACGGCAACAGCTACTATATGGATAAGACGAACGGCAATATGTCCCGGGGATGGAAACAGATCGGTGGTAGTTGGTATTACTTTGACCAGTATGGACATCGACAGAACGGCTGGCTTAAGGTTTCTGGCACCTGCTATTATCTGGACGAAACAAGCGGTAAAATGGCATCCGGTACGACCCTGACGATCGATTCCGTCAAATATACTTTTGCCCAAAATGGTGCCTGCCAGAATCCACCTTCCAGTTTTTCCGGGCTGAACGACAGTTATTTTGATACGGACGCCGCACAGGATTCCAGCGCTTCTTCCAGCAGCTCCAGCTCCTCCAGCGAAGGTCCTTCCGGTTCCTCGACCGGCGTTTCCTCCCCAGGCGGAAGTTCTTCGAATTCCTCTGCCTCTTCCAGTTCGGATTCTTCGACCAGCTTTTCAGCCCCGGGAGAGACTTCCAGTTCGTCCAATAATTCAGGCAGCTCTATCTCTGGCACGACGGTTCCGATCCCTGGCACTGGTTACAGCAGCTCTACCAGTTCTTCTACCGGAACAACCAGTTCCACGACGGCTCCGGGCGAAACCTCCAGTTCATCGAGCAGCCCGTCTGGAAGTTCTGACAGCTCCACCAGTCAGGATACCACAGTCCCTGCCCGTATTTACAGCAACGGTACGGTTTATACCGCTCCTAGCAGCTCCAATTCCGGCTTTTCTACCTCGGGCAGCAGCTCCTCCGGCACGCGGATCAATGGATTCACTTCCAATGAGGGCGATTTAATCCAGGAAGGTCTGACAAGCGGTCCTGGACGAAAATAGATAGCGTTTGTAAAAAAGATTTTGACCAATGATTCACAACCTACATCATTGATCAAAATCTTTTTTTATCTACTATAAATGACCACGTTTGAACCCCTACACAATCAAATCTGTTATAATTTTTATGCTTTTTTCGGTATTTGCTCATTTATAGCTCTCTCTAATGCAATGCTCTTAATGAAACTTTTTTTAAGAAATTTATCTATACACTCCGCTATTTCATTAAAATCCTATTGCTCAGAAACCATCTTCTAAATTCTGTTTCTAAAACTTTTAATCTTGTATCCTGCCGCTGCCTACACCTCAAACACCAGATCCCCATAGCTCGGGAACGGCCATAATTCTTTATCTACCAGCATTTCCAGCTCATCCGCCGGTTTACGGAGGGCTTTCATCGCCGGGCATACCTCATGCAGGTAGGCGAATGCTTTTTCTTTGTTATCCTGGATCACAGATGCTTTTGCCAGAATCTCTTTCAGCGCTGCCAGTGCCACTTTCATCTCTGAAAGTTTATCGGAGGTCTCTAAAAGCAGTTCTTTCTGGACGCTGACATCGGCTTCCTCGCAGGCTGTCCGGACAGCCGTCAGGGAATTGGCAAGCTGTGTCGTGTATTTGACAACCGCCGGGATGATCTGCTTGCTTGCCATATCGATCATCGTCTTTGCCTCGATGTTGACGGTCTTGGAATAGGCCTCATACTCGATCTCGGCGCGGGATTCCAGCTCGGTCCGGGTGTATACGCCAAATTCTTCAAAAAGCTTGATCGCTTTCTCGGTCCGGATCGCCTCGACGGAATCGATGCCTGCTTTCAGGTTCGGAAGTCCGCGGCGCTCTGCCTCTTTGACCCACTCCTCGGAATAACCGTTGCCGCTGAAAATGATGCGGCGGTGCTCGGCAAACAGGCGCTTGATCATATCATGTACGGCACTCTCAAAATCATCGCTGTTTTCCAGCTCATCGGCTGCCTCTTTAAATGCCTCCGCCACGATCGTGTTGAGCACAACGTTCGGGGAAGAAACGGAATCGGAGGAACCAACCATACGGAACTCAAATTTATTGCCGGTAAAAGCAAACGGTGATGTACGGTTGCGGTCAGTCGCATCTTTCACAAACTCAGCCAGCGTCGCAACACCCGTCTTCAGAACCTCGCCCTGCTTGGAGTGTGCTGCCTCACCTGTACTGCAAAGCTGATCGATAACATCCTCCAGCTGCTCGCCCAGGAAAATGGAGATGATCGCTGGCGGTGCCTCCGCTGCACCCAGACGGTGATCGTTGCCCGGAATCGCGGTGGACTCGCGCAGCAGATCCGCGTGTTTATCAACGGCTTTCATGATGCACGCCAGAACCAGAAGGAACTGCACATTTTCGTGCGGTGTCTCGCCCGGATTCATCATGTTGATGCCGTCGTCGCTCGTCAGGGACCAGTTATTGTGCTTACCAGAACCATTGATTCCGTCAAATGGTTTCTCATGCAGCAGGCAGGTCAGTCCGTGATGTCCTGCGACACGCTTCATCGCCTCCATGACCATCTGGTTGTGATCAACCGCTAAGTTGACCTGACAATACGTCGGAGCTAATTCGTGCTGTGCCGGTGCAACCTCATTGTGCTGTGTCTTGGCGCTGACGCCCAGACGCCACAGTGTCTCATTTAACTCTTTCATAAATGCGCCGACTCTCGGACGGATGCTTCCAAAATAGTGGTCATCCATCTCCTGCCCTTTCGGCGGCATCGCGCCAAACAGGGTACGGCCGGTGTAGATCAGGTCTTTTCTCTGTAAATATTTGTTCTTGTCTACCAGGAAATATTCCTGCTCCGGTCCCACATACGGGATCACGCGGCGGGAGGTGGTATTTCCAAACAGGCGGAGAATCCGGAGCGCCTGCTCGTTGATCGCCTGCATCGAGCGCAGCAGCGGTGTTTTCTTATCCAGTGCCTCGCCACGGTAGGAACAGAATGCGGTCGGTATGTACAGTGTCACGCCCAGCGTATCTTCCCGCAGAAATGCCGGGGAAGTACAATCCCAGGTCGTATAGCCGCGCGCCTCAAAGGTAGAACGCAGGCCGCCCGACGGGAAGGAGGAAGCATCCGGCTCGCCCTTGATCAGCTCTTTTCCGGAAAACTCCATGATGACACGTCCGTTGGAATCCGGCACAGAGATAAATGCATCATGCTTTTCTGCCGTGATGCCGGTCAGCGGCTGGAACCAATGGGAATAATGGGTCGCGCCGCGCTCGATCGCCCAGTCTTTCATCGCGTGTGCAACAACATCTGCGATGGACGGATCCAGCTCCGCTCCGTCTTCGATCGTTTTTTTCAGTTTCTTGTAGACACTTTTCGGAAGGCGTTCCTGCATCGCCTTGTCATTAAACACATTTTTTCCGAAAATATCCGGTACGTTGATAATCTCGCTCATTCAATCCCTCACATTAATATGAAAACAGACCGGGCCGCCGGTATGTATATCCCGCGATGCGAAATGTACATCCCTGCAGTCCGGTCGTGAACCTTACTTTTTCATCAAGCTTTTCCGATAGAACCGAAGAGTTCCATCTTTGTCTTAACTGTCTCTTTGATAGCCTCAAAACCAGGTGCAAGAAGTTTACGCGGGTCAAATCCTTTGCCCTGCTGATCCTTACCAGCCTCGATGTACTGGCGGGTTGCCTCTGCAAATGCCAGCTGGCACTCGGTATTTACATTGATCTTCGCTACACCTAAAGAGATGGCTTTCTTAATCATATCTTCCGGAATACCGGTACCACCGTGAAGAACCAGCGGCATATCGCCAACTTTTTCTTTTACGGCTGCCAGTGTCTCAAAGCTTAAACCTGGCCAGTTTGCCGGATATTTGCCGTGGATATTGCCGATGCCGGCTGCCAGCATATCAACGCCGAGGTCTGCAATCGCTTTGCACTCGTTCGGATCTGCACATTCGCCCATACCGATCACACCGTCTTCCTCGCCGCCGATGGAACCAACCTCAGCCTCCAGGGAAATGCCTTTCTCTGCGCAGACTTTGACTAATTCTTTGGTTTTCTCTACGTTCTCAGCGATCGGGTAATGGGAGCCGTCAAACATGATGGAAGAAAATCCAGCATCGATACATTTGTAGCAGCCCTCGTAGGTGCCGTGATCCAGATGCAGCGCAACCGGAACTGTAATGTTCAGTTCTTCGATCATCGCTTTTACCATCGCAGATACTGTCTTAAAGCCAGTCATATACTTGCCTGCGCCCTCAGAAACACCTAAGATAACCGGTGAGTTCTGCTCCTGCGCTGTCAGTAAAATCGCTTTGGTCCATTCAAGGTTGTTGATGTTGAACTGGCCAACTGCATATTTGCCGTCTCTTGCCTTCTGAAGCATTTCCTTCGCACTAACTAACATATACAAACCTCCTCGTTGTCTCTTTTTGATCTAACTTGAGTCTATTATATACCATAATTCAGTATTTGCCTAGCCTGTCAAAAAAATAACAGGCAATTATTTTTAGATTTTGTAACTTTTTCAGCACTTTCGGTTCCAAAAGTACCTGCCTGTGATCTGTGAACAGCAGCGCTACTGTAAAATCTCAGACACTGTCTTCTCCATCTCCTCCGGCTTGCACTGGCGGTTGTGACGGATCTCGGCCTTGCGGATCTCCTCGATCGCCTGCGGGATCTTCACGCCGGATGCTTTCTCCATCTCGTCGATGAGCTCGAACTCGCCCTTGCCTTCCTCGCTGCCGAAGATCGCTTCCATGACGCTGCGGGAGAACTTGTACGGGCTTGCGGTCGATGCGATGACCGTCTTCTTCGTATCGCCTGTCTCTTTCACATAGTTATGGTATACGCAGGATGCAACACCGGTATGCGTATCGATCATATAACCGGTCTCATCGTAGAGACGTTTGATCTCGGCTGCATTGGCCGCCTGGTCTGCATAGCCGCCGACGAAGTCTGCCATGCGCGCGCGCATCTCATCGGTAACCGAATACTTGCCATCCTTGGAAAGCTCTTCCATGCGTTTTTTCGTCTCAGCCGCATCGCATCCGGTAGAAAGATAAATCAGACGCTCTAAGTTGCTGGAAATCAGAATATCCATCGACGGGGAAGAGGTCAGGATGAATGGACGGTTCTTGTCATATACGCCTGTCTGAAAGAAGTCGTACAGAACTTTATTGTCATTGGACGCGCAAATCAGTTTGTCGATCGGCACACCCATCTGTTTTGCAAAATAAGCCGCTAAAATATTGCCGAAGTTTCCGGTCGGAACAGTCACATTGATCTTCTCGCCGTTCTCGATCTCGCCATTCTCAAGCAGTTTTGCATACGCATATACATAGTATACAACCTGTGGTACCAGACGTCCGATGTTGATGGAGTTTGCGGAAGAAAGCTGATAGCCTCTGCCTGCTAACTCTTTGGCAAATTCTTTGTCGCCGAAGATCTTCTTGACGCCGCTCTGTGCATCATCGAAGTTGCCGGAAATGCCTACTACGCTTGTATTCGCGCCCTTCTGGGTCAGCATCTGCAGCTCCTGTACACGGCTGACGCCATCCTTCGGGTAAAATACGATGATTCTGGTTCCCTCAACGTCTGCAAAACCAGCCATCGCTGCTTTTCCGGTATCGCCGGAGGTTGCGGTCAGGATCACGATCGTATTCTCCGCATGGTTCTTCTTCGCCGATACGGTCATCAGATGCGGCAGAATCGAGAGTGCCATATCCTTAAAAGCAATCGTGCTTCCGTGGAACAGCTCCAGGTAGTATGCGCCGTCTGCCTTGACAAGCGGTGCAATCTCCTCGGTATCAAACTTGCTGTCATAAGCGCGCTCGATACAGGTTTTCAGCTCTTCCTCTGTGAAATCGGTCAGGAACTGCTTCATAACTGCGTATGCTACTTCCTGATATGTTTTATGGGATAATTCTTCCAGGCTGCAATCTAACGCCGGGATATGATCCGGCATAAACAGACCGCCGTCTGCTGCCAGTCCCTTTAAGATCGCCATCGAAGCCGTTACGTTGTTTTCACCGCCACGGGTACTGCTGTAATTGATTGCCATGATTTTCATCCTCTCTTTTTATCCTTCCTGCCGCCCCTGTTTTCACATAAGACGCTGGAGCCAAACTTTCTGCCATGTAAATTTTCTGTATGGTTTTGCAGTTTTCCATAAGGTTACGGAAATCCCTGCTCACTTTAGTTAAAAATTTTATCATATTTTACCGCATAGCGCAAGAATAAATGAATCCTGCTAAAAACCGGAAAAACACTGCCTGATGCAGTATTTTCCCGGTTTCTGAGCCATTTTTACGTAGACTAATCTACCTATTAAATATCACTTTATCACCCGTCCGCTACATATGAAAATACGCGTTTTAATACGTGATCTTCCATCGTCCAAACAATCCCTTTTTAAAATGAGCAAACCGCCGTGAAGCGCTCTCGTTTCCCATCTCGATCGCTTTCTGGTAGCACTGCGCCGCCCGCTCTAGATCCTCCGGGGATTCATTTTTCCGCTCATAGATAAATCCCAGCTCATAGAGCGCATAACCATCACACTCTGTTTTTGCCGCGCGCTCAAACAGCTCTTTTGCCTTGTTTTCATCGGCGGTGCAGCCCTCGCCTTTCATATACAGATACGCTAGTTTCGAACCGGATTGCAGCTTTCCGGCCTTTTCACACTGGCTCAGCCAGGTAAACGCCTTGGCATAATCACGTTCAACGCCCTCCTCTCCCTGAAAATACAGGCATCCGAGGATTTCCATACACTCCGTATTTCCCATTGACGCCCCTTTTTCATACCAGGAAATCGCCTCTTTTATATCACTCTCCCCCTTCAGGCCATCCCGAAATAAGGTTCCGAGTGCCAGGCTCGCCTGACCATCCGTTTCCGTCTGTGCTGCCTCTTTCAAAAGTTTTTCCGCTTTTCCCACATCCTGCTCATCGGACGGGCGCAGATAAAGGCGCGCCAGCGGCAATCCCGCCTCTTTTCTGCCAGCAGCATACGCTTTCCCATACCAGAAAAATGCCTGTTCATCATCCCGCTCAACCAGTTCATCCCGATAAAAAAGGTTTCCAAGCTCCATAAAACTCTCTGGCTCTTCTCTCGAAGCGGCTTTTTCCAGGGAGGCAACCGCCGCCGGAATATCCCGCTCGGTTCCCTGACCGTTCAGATACATCTGCCCCAGATACAGCATGGCACGGGAAGATCCCTGTTTTGCCGCCGCATAATCATATTGAAACGCCGCTTCCCAGTCCTCTTCCTGGCGGTAATGTTCGCCCATCTGGAAGAGGCCCCAGACCTCCCCGCTGGCAGCGCACTGGTTCGCCCAGCGAAATGCCTCTTTCTCATCCTTTTCCCGGTATGTCCCGTTCTGATAGCATTTTCCCATCTTGACCATCGCCGGGATGATGCCGCCATCCGCCGCCCGTTCGTACCAAAAAAGGCATTGTTCGCGGGCACTCTCCGGCTGCGGCATATAATCCACCAGATCCTCCCACTCGACCGCCTCGCCAAGCTGCCAGGCAGCGTAGATATCTCC
>JBNMLY010000071.1:0-10960 GCA_050875065.1 Otoolea sp.
GAATCGTGTACCAGACGGCATTTCCGTCCCGGCGCACCTCCCGGATCGTTCCAGTTCCATCGATGTGGCCGGAGACAATGTGGCCTCCAAACCGCCCTCCTGCCAGCATCGCCCGCTCCAGATTGACCGGACTTTTGATTCCCAGTGCCCCCAGGGACGAACGGTTCAGCGTCTCATGCATCACATCCGCACAGAAATAATCCCTGCCAAACGAGGTAACCGTCAGACACACGCCGTTGACCGCGATGCTGTCGCCCAGATGGACATCCGAGAGCACCCTGGATGCCGCGACTGTCAGGCGCGCCGAAACCGTCTGGCGATCCACCGCACGGATCCTTCCCACTTCCTCTATGATTCCTGTGAACATCTTTCTCCCTCCCAGAGCTGGAAATTGCTCTCGGTCTCATTGCCGTTCTTAATCCCTTTACGGCAGTCTTTCATTCTTCTTTTGAGCCATTTTCCAACCTTTGCTTTCTATTTCTTTCAAAACTCTTATTCCGGATGCTTTTCCATCCTGTCCCACGCATTCTTCCCCAAGACTTCATGGTTCCAGCAGCAAATTTTTCCATACTTTCTTATGCCTCTTTCCCAGATACCTCATATTCCAGCAGCAAATCGTCTCCGAGCCACATCATCTGAGGCTTTTTCAGCAAAAACGCCTCCGGCGGCGCGTCCACGCCGCTTCCCCGCACCGGAGTCGGAGCCGCCGTTCCGCCGAAAATCTTCGGCGCAATGTATGCCTGCACCCGATTCACAAGACCTGCTTTCAAAAATGACCACGCCAGCGTTCCGCCACTCTCAACCACCACGCTGTCCACTTTTTCTTCCCCCAGCCTCTGCATCAACGCCTGTAAATCCAGTTCTCCGTCTTTCGCCGGAACCATCAGGATACGGCAGCCCGCGTCCTCGTATGCTTTCTGCCTTCCGGCATCCGATACCGCCGTCGCAATCCAGGTCGGTGTTTCCCGGGCCGTCCGCACCACCGTTGCTGAAAGCGGCGTCCGAAGCTTCGTATCTGCAATCCCCCGAATCGGATTTTTCCCGCCCGGAATCCGGCAGGTCAACTGCGGGTCATCTGCCAGCACCGTCGAAACACCCGTCAGGATCGCCATATGCCGCCCGCGGTCCTCATGTACCCGCTTCCGCGCCGCCTCTCCCGTGATCCACTGGGATTTGCCCGACACGGTCGCTGTCTTTCCGTCGAGTGTCATCGCATATTTCAGCACTGTAAACGGCTGTTTCGTCCGCATGAAATGGAAAAACACTTCATTCTGCTGTTCACACGCTTCCCGCAAAACTCCATCTACCACTTCCAGTCCCTTTTCCCGCAAAAGCCGGATACCGCGCCCCGCCACCACCGGGTTCGGATCTGTGCAGCCAACAATCACCCGCTTTACCCCGGACGCCAGCACTGCTTCCGTACACGGCGGCTGTTTTCCCGTATGACAGCAGGGTTCCAGCGTCACGTATAAATCCGCTCCCTCCGTTTTCTCCCCCCGCTCGGCTGCATTCTTAAACGCCTCGCGCTCCGCATGAAGCTGTCCATACCGTGTATGATATCCCTCGCCGATGATGCGTCCTTCTTTGACCAGCACTGCGCCGACCATCGGGTTGGGATTGACCCATCCATGCCCTTTCTTCGCCAACTCCAGGGCCCGTTTCATATACTCCCGATCCTGCGGCTGTTCGCCGGGAACCTTTCCGTAGATTCGTTCCATCTCATTTCCCCTGCCTTTCCTAAAAAAACTTCAAAAAAGCCCAAAATGTGAATCTCTTACCGTTTCACATCTCAGGGCCTATAATTTTTAATTTGCAATATCTTTTATGATATTAACTGTCGTAAATATTTTCTCTATGTTTTTTTCTCGACGACTTTTCTCTTCCCTCTTTTGCCACAGCAGCACTTCTCCCGCCGTATCTTTCATCCGAGGGCTTTTCTTTTCTATCTGGAAACTTTCCTTTCCAAGATACAAAAAAACTCTGAAACATCCTATCTGTTTCAGAGCTTTCATTCGATTTCATCTCAACATTGCGTCATAGACGGAGACACCACCCGGCATTTCCGTTTTCATTTACGTTTTTCTTCTTTCATCCTGACTATACAGTCGGTTTTGGAATTGCACCAAATCATGCGCTATGCGCTCGCGGACTTTACCGCCGGTCGGGAATTACACCCTGCCCTGAAGATATCATTATTCTGTTGTCATTTATCATCTGTGTTGCATTATAGATCCAGAGGAGCGGTTTGTCAATCCATTATTTTTCTCATCCACATCTGACAGTACTATCCGTTACAGCGTTCAGATGCCTCAACTGCCTGCTCCCACTGTTTTTAATTCAGGTGTGCGCGCTCTACGCATTGCTTCATAATGTGCCCAATCAGAAGAAGATACACAAGCACCGAAACCATCGTTCCACAAAAATCCGATACCGCTTCCGCATAAAAAACATTTTCAACTCCCGCAAACACTGGAATCAGGAACACGCTGACCAGATACAGTAGTTTCCGGAACATCGACAGGGAGATCGCCACCGCCGGTATTCCCATTCCGGTAAATCCATCCACAACCTCATACTGGACTGCCAATGGAATAATTCCCATCGTGTAGACCCGGATCGCCCAGACCGTCAGCTCCACGTAGGACTCATTGCGTGTAAACAGGTAGACAAAATACCGCACTAGTGTCCGGGAAAAGACAAACATAATACTGCAAAGCACCACCGCCAGCAATGTGATATATTTCTGCGCGCTCCGGATCCGATCCGGGCGTCCTGCACCGAAGTTAAATCCCAGGATCGCCGCAGTTCCGGAGGTGATGCCTCCGAGCGGCATCGTGACAATCAGCATAAAGCTCTGCACGATCGTCGTGCAGGTCAGAAGCATATCCGCTTCTGCGCCGCCATAGGTCTGAATCACTGTATTTAATGCAATGATCAGGACATTATCAAATGACATGATCAAAAACGGAGATAATCCCATCAGGGCAATCTTTGATATTATTTTCCTCTGCGGGTGTTTATATTCTAGGCGCAGAAGTACACGTTTTCCGCGTAAAAATCTAAGAATAAATACAGCCGACGCAAACTGTGATAAAACAGTGGCAAATGCTGCACCCGCCACGCCCATATGAAACGCAAATATAAAAACCGGATCCAGCACAATATTGGTCACCGCACCGAGTGCCACCGAAATCATTCCGATCCGTGCAAAGCCCTGGCAGATGATAAACTGATTCATCCCAATCGAAATAAGTGCAAAGACCGTTCCAAGCAGATAAATCGTAAAATACGACTCTGCATACGGCAGGATTGCCTCGCTTGCACCAAACCGCATCAGGATCGGACGCCGAAAGCAAAACATAAAAACGGTCAAAATGACTGAAAGACCTATCAAGGTCCAAAAACTGTTGGTTATAATCTTTTTTGCTTCCTCATTCTGTCCCTCGCCCATCCGGATACTCACGAGCGGCGAACCGCCCTGTCCTCCCAGATATCCAAATGCTGCAATAAACGTCACAATCGGAGCGCTGACACCAACACCCGCCAGTGCTATCTCCCCAATTACCGGTATATTTCCAATATAGATTCGATCGACCACGCTGTAAAGCACATTGATGAACTGCGCCAGCATCGAAGGAATCGCCAGGCGGATGACCAGACGCCGGATATCATCCCGCCCCAAATCATTTTCGATCTTCATCTCTCCCCCACCTCTCGTATAAAACTTTCATCTGGGCTGCCTCTGTCTTCCTCTCCCACCGCCCTGCTGTCCTGGTTTCTTACATCCCCTCCAGAACGAATTTCATGCGTGTTTTTCATCAGATTCTACTCCCTTTTCTGTCATTTATACCGTCTGCCCGGCAAAATGTCAATGAGATATTTCCGATAAAAAACACCCTATTTTTCTGCCTGTTATTGTACCGCACATTCCATTTCAAACATATCTGTTTCTATCCATCCTCTTCCGTTTAACCTCTGATTTTTCATGCATTCCTTTTTCGGTTGTTATATCGTATAAGTTATATTTACACACAGTAAAAAGCGCCGGCACTGCAAGCAGGTCCGGCGCTTTTTACCCGATATCGATTGCTGGTTGTCAACCGATACCGAAAAGATCCCAGCAGAAAATCTTGGACAGTTCGTAACGGAGTGTAATGCATCAAGGAATTTCGAGTAACTTGATTTGTTTTTGTTAGTCTCTGTCCGCGGTCTCCCGCGCAGGAATGATTTTCATCCGTTCAATAAGTTAATGCGCTGCATACGCATTTTATTGCACGTTAATCAAAAAAAATTTAAAAAACTTTTTTTGATATAGACTATTTTATTATGAAAACCCGTTTTCGTCAAGTTTTCAAGGGCTAAATTATTACATCTTGTTACAGGAAAATGTATTTGAGAACAAATAATACCGCCAGCACATACATAAGCGGCGTTACTTTCTTTGCTTTTCCTGCTGCCACGTTCAGAAGCACGTAGGAGATAATTCCCATAGAAATACCCTCGGAAATGCTGTAGAACAGCGGCATCGCAATGATTGCCAGATACGCCGGGATTGCCTCGGTGATATTGTCCTCATCGAAACGGATTTCGGTTACGGTTCCCACCATCAGGAAGCCTACCATGATCAGCGCCGGAGCCGTCGCGAAGGACGGAATCGCCGTGAAAATCGGGGCAAACAGGGTGGAAAGCAGGAAGAGAACCGCTGACACCAGCGCCGTCAGACCCGTGCGTCCGCCAACAGCCACACCCGATGCAGACTCAACAAAGGTAGTCGTCGTGGACGTACCTAAAACCGCACCGAACGAGGTCGCGATCGCGTCGGACATCAGCGCCGGGCGGATGCCCGGAAGACGTCCTTCCTCATCCAGCATATTGGCTTTCGTCGCTACACCGATTAATGTTCCAAGTGTATCAAAAATATCTACAAACAGGAAAGAAAATACAACTACGATAAAATTGATGATTCCAACTGCATTGAAATCAACCGTAAAGCATTTTCCAAACGTCTCTCCCAGTCTGGTGAAATCGGTAATTCCCAGCGTCGGGAACAGGGTGTAGAAGCCATTTTCTACATCCGGCGTATAAATACCGGTTACCTGGCACAGCATACCCAGAATCCAGGTTGCCAGAATGCCATACAGGATCGCGCCTTTCACATGGTAGGTGTATAATACCGCCATGATAAACAGGCCGATCAGCGCCAGCAGCGCGCAGATACCTGCGGTATGGAAATTCTCCGGGAAGCTGATGATCGTTACCAGAGTGGAAGAATCCACGGAAAGTCCTGCATTCTGAAGACCGATAAATGCGATGAACAGGCCGATGCCGACCGATACACCGCGCTTTAAGGTCAGCGGGATCGCGTTGAAAATCGCCTCGCGCACATTGGTTAAGGACAGTACGATAAATACCAGCCCCTCTGCAAAGACAGCTAACAGCGCAACGTGCCAGCTATAACCGTAACCCGCGCATACCGTATATGCCATATACGCGTTGAGTCCCATGCCTGCGGACAGAACGAACGGCAGGTTCGCCATGAATGCCATGCAGGCCGTACCGATGAATGACGCCAGAGCCGTCGCCAGAAGAACTGCCGTCGGATCCATGCCGGTCGATCCGAGGATGCTCGGGTTGACTGCCAGAATATACGCCATCGTCATGAACGTCGTAATTCCGGCCATGACTTCCGTTTTCACGGTCGTCCCATGCTCGGATAACTTAAATACTTTTTCAAACATCTTTCTCCTCCTTATGTCTTTATGTACTCCCGGAATCCTCCCGTACCTGGTTTTTACGCAGGCACATGAACGTCTCCCGGCGCACCTTCTATGATTTAACCGCTACAAAATCTCATGAAGCGGACGGCGCACCTTCTTGCGGGTGATCTCCACCAGCCCAAGCCGCGTCATGTCCACCAGAATCGTCTTGACCGGATCGCGGGAAAGCTCCTCCCCCAGCGTCCGCATCAGCGTCTCCTGATCTTCTTTCGATTCCATATCGATAAAATCCACAATAATAATTCCGGAAAGATTCCGCAGGGAAAGCTGGCGTGCCACCTCGTGCGCCGCCTCCAGATTGATCTTTAAAATCGTCTCGGCAGGCGTCTTTTTCCCCGTATATTTTCCAGTGTTGACATCGATCACTGTCAAGCCTTCTGTCGGCTCGATTACCAGATAACCGCCGGATTTCATCCAGACGCGGCGGTCTGTGGCGCTCTTTAAGACGGATTCGAGACGGTACAGCTTCATTAATGGAAGATTTTCGTCTTCATAGCGCACTAATTTAGGAACAACTGGTACAGCTGCATTCTCACCATCTGGCTGTGCTTTTGACTTTTCAGCCTGTCCTTCCCCCGCAAGCCACGCCCCAATGCGCCCCGCATACTCCGGCACATCCGTGATGACCTCCGCAAGCGTCCCCTTCTTCGCATCGCGCAGGCTCTGGATATACGGCGGGGTCCCCTGCTCTAAAAGGCTGTAGCAGGTACGGCACGCCGCGCGCGCAAACAGATTTTCCATCTGCGATTTCAGCGCCTCCGTCTCAGCGCAGAGCGTCTCAATGGAAGCCAACGCCCCATTGGTCCGGACGATCAGTCCAAACCGTTCGTCCTTATGGGCGAGAAGCGCCTCACGCACCTTTTCTTTCCACGCATTATCCTTGATTTTCGCCGAAAATCCGATCTGCGGCTTTCCGACCGTCAAAACCATGTAGGTTCCCGGAAAATTCAGGCAGCAGGTCACGGATGGATCCTTGGTTTTCAGAGCATCGCGCGACACCTGAACGAGAAGTTCATCCCCAGCTTTTAACTTTCTAGTTCTGGAGAACGCCGCTGCATCCGGCTCTTTTTCATTCTTCAAGCCAGATTGTTCCCGCCCGTCCAAAACATTCCCTTTCTCTGCTTTCTTCTCAGAATTTTCTGTTCTGTCTAAAGAACATAGACAATTCAGATCATCCGTATAAAGCGGAACTGGATTCTCCGCCAGGCTGAAATACCCGGTCTTGCCGCCGCCCAGGTCGATAAACGCGGCATTGATGTTTTTCACCACATTTTTCACCTTGCCGATATAAATATTTCCCAGCAGGCTTTCATCTCCCGATTCCAGCGTCAGCGACCGGCAGTGCCCGTCCGAGAGGAGCGCTGTCAGGCTTCGATCCTTCCATTTTGTCACTATCAACTGATCCAAACTCATCGTCTCCTCTCTTTTCTTGTTACAATTCTTACGTCATGCAAACCGCCATCGGATTTTGCTGCTTCTTCGCCTTCCAAATCAGCCCAACCCGCATTTTCTATCTTTTTTCTGCAAGATTGCAACGCCCCAAAACGCATTTCGACTCTTATCGAATCATTTACAGAATCTCGCTTCCATACGCTTCCAGCGGCACATACTCCGGTGCGCCCTCCGCGCCCTCGTCCGCATACAGCTCCTCGCGCTCGACCTGGATCGCAAACGGGCGGTAGGTCAGTCCCAGGCTCTCATAGAACGCCTGCAATACCTGCTCCGGCTTTCCGTTGGCCGCGCTGCCAGATAACAGACGCAGGAACACGCAGACGCCTCCTGCCTGTTTTTCGTCCTCGACCGTCTCATTTTCCAGATCCGGGTACCAGTCTGCCACCATCGCCGGAATGTAGTCCTTCCGCTCCGCGATTCTCGCCTCGCAGATCAGCGGGCGCAGATCCACGGTTCTCTCGCCCTTTTTCGTCTGCTTCACAAATGGAATTGTCTCACTTTTACAGAATGTCAGGAATTTCTCGAAAAATTCTTCCACGCTGCTGCCGTCCTCCGGCTCAAATCCCTCTTTAAACCAAAATGTATAATCAGCGGCTGCCACCAGAGACATCGCATTCTTGGCCGTCTCCGGGAGTTCGCGGTAGCTGAGCACTTCCAGTCCCTCGGCGCTGACCTCATTTAAGCGGCGCACCATCTCAGTCGAGTTTCCGCTGGAATTGACATCGATATCCACATACTCTGCATGGCTGATGAGTCCCACGCTGAGCGGGGACGCAAACGACATGATCTGGTGCGGGCTGAAGCCCTCACTGTAGCGGATATCCACCTCGCCGCGGCGCATCACCTTCTGGAAATAGCGCATCACGTCCAGATGCCCGATAAACCGTACATTTCCCTGTTTTTGAAATTTAATTCGTATCTTCATGACCGCTCCTTCCTCATGCCCGTTCTTCGAAACAGACTCCGCCGCCGTACTTGCGCACGCCGCATCCCGAACAGCGCATCCGACAGTTCGGTGTGACGGTTTCTGCCTGTGCGTTCGCCCACTCGCGTTTTAAGAAATCCTTCGTCACGCCCGCGTCGATGAAATCCCATGGAAATACTTCATCGAGGCTGCGCTCGCGCGTCGTATAGAAATCAATGTCCACGCCGCAGGTCTCAAACGCCTTCATCCAGATATCATTGTTGAAATATTCGGACCAGGAATCGTAGATTGCGCCCTGACGGTACGCCTCCTCGATCACGGCCGCCACCCGGCGGTCGCCGCGCGCCAGAACGCCTTCCAGCACAGTCACATCCGCCTCATGCCAGTTGTAGCGGAGACTCTTCTTATTTAACATCTCCTTCATGCGGTGGTTGACGATGCTCGCGCGCTCTAAAAACTGCTCCTTCGTACACATCGGCGCCCACTGGAACGGGGTAAATGGCTTCGGCACGAAGAACGAGGTGCTGGCCGTTACCTGCACCTTGCCGTGGCGCTGCTCCTGCGGAACTGTGTCCTTGTACACCTCCGCCACCTTCTCCGAAAGCTCGGCAATGCCCTGCATATCTTCCACCGTCTCGGTCGGAAGTCCCAGCATGAAATACAGTTTTACACGGTTCCAGCCGCCCTTGAATGCCTCGGCCGAACCATTTAAAATATTTTCCTCGGTCAGACCTTTATTGATAACGTTGCGCAGACGCTGGGAACCCGCCTCCGGCGCAAAGGTCAGGCTGCTCTTCTTCACATCCTGCACCTTGCTCATGACATCAAGTGAAAACGCGTCGATACGCAGGGACGGCAGGGAGACATTGACGCCCTTTCCGTCAAACTCATCGATCAGGAAATTGACAATGCCTTCCAGCTTCGTGTAATCACTGGAGCTCAGCGAACTCAGTGAAATTTCCTCATGTCCGGTGCTCTTTAACATCGTCCGCGCCAGACGCTTGAGTTCCTCCAGACTGCGCTCCCGCACCGGGCGGTACACCATGCCCGCCTGGCAGAAACGGCATCCGCGGATACAACCGCGCATGATCTCAAGAACCACACGGTCCTGCGTCGCACGCAGATACGGAACCACCGGCTTCTCCGGATACCAGGTATCGCTCATATCCATGACAAGCTGCTTGGAAACGGTCTGCGGCGCGTGCGGGTTATTCGGCGTCATCGCCTCGATCGTGCCGTCCTCTTTGTAGGTCACATCATAAAATCCCGGCACATAGATACCCGGAATCTGCGCCGCTTCCTCCAGAAATTCCTTCCGGCTGCCGCCGCGCGCCTTGATCTCCTTGTAACGGTCGATCAGGTCAAAATAGACCACCTCGCCCTCGCCCATCTAGAAGAGGTCAAAAAACGGTGCGATCGGCTCCGGGTTGTAGGTACACGGGCCGCCGCCGATGACGATCGGATCTTCCTCGGTACGATCTTCTGCATGAAGCGGGATCTGGGATAATTCCAGCACCTGTAAAATATTGGTGTAGCACATTTCATACTGAAGCGTAATTCCAAGGAAATCAAAATTTTTGATCGGATCCTGGCTCTCAACGGCAAACAGCGGGATCTTCTGCTCCCGCATGATCGGGTCTAAGTCCATCCACGGGGAATAAACGCGCTCGCAGTAGACGTCGTCCCGGCGGTTGAACATATCATAGAGGATCTGGATGCCCAGATGGGACATACCGATCTCGTACACATCCGGGAAACACATGGCAAACCGGACTGCTACCTTCGACGGATCCTTCTTCACCATATTCACCTCGCCGCCGATGTAACGCGCCGGCTGGGAGATCTTGAGAAGGATTTCATCACTTAATGCTAATTTTCTCATACGATTTTATTTTCCTAACTTTCGTGTCTGAATCTATTATTTCCAGTTTCTATACAAAATGGATCAAAATCCACCAAACTGCATTATTATAAGGTATTTACGGCGGTTCTGCAAGGTGTTCTTCCTCTTTCGAGGGATTCTTTCGGGGATTCTTTTCAAATTCAACTCTCTATCAATAGAATTATCTCTTTCCTGCAATTTATAAAAAGCGGCCGCCGGATGAATTTCGACGGCCAATGGCTGGTTCGTAATTGATTGACGTTTTACGACATGATAAAAACGGTGACCGGATATCTGAGAGCAGTTTCACAAACTGGAAGTTATTTACTTATTAAACTCAAACATTTCTCTAAGAAAGATATCTCCCCAGCATCTGGTTCACACAATCCTCAATCTGATTCATAATCCGCTTGCATTCCGTTCTGTCCATCCCAGCAGCGACGCCTACTGCCAGGATCTCTTTTTCTCCTGGGTTGCGCCCATTTCCATCCACTGTGGTCGTATGTTCTCCGTAATAAGTATTACTGTAAGTGAGATCATAGGCAGGACTTAACCGCCAGCGCTCTTCTGCTTCATGATATAGATACGTAAAATTTTTAGAATGGTCATCACGGTTATGGGCGAAAACATTAAAGCACATCCGGCGGAACATATTGTCCACATCTTCCGGATGATCTCTGGTTAAAATTTTTGTCAGTTTCATCAAACTGTGGTAATCCAGACTTGGCTGTTCAAAATCTAACTCTAAAAGTGCCGCCGCTGTCAGCATATGGAGCCTTTTTCCATCTGGTCTTCGGTCAAATCTTTTTGTTCCAAAATATCCTTTGCACTTGTCAGAAGGAAATAATCTTGTTTCACTCATAACAATACCACATTGTCTGGCACAGCAGGAATAATCATACTCCATTTTTCCTGTATCTTTCC
>JBNMLY010000072.1:0-10848 GCA_050875065.1 Otoolea sp.
CGGTTGTCGAGCAGGTGAAATTCCAGGTCATATCCGGCCAGTCAAGATCACTGTGATCTTCCACCTGGTATTTCGAAGAATTTTCAATTCCAGCCGTTTTCGCTGCACTTGCCGCATTTTCTGTAAAGGTATTTACCAGATCTTCTGCATCCTCGTAACCCTGGTTTTTCAGCTCGTTGACAAACCAGTCAGTCACCGGCTCTGCGGCCTGCTTGAAGGAATCAATATCCAGATCGTCGTAAGTAAGCACCTCAACACCGTTCTTGGACTGCCAGCGTTCCAAAATCTCCTCATCGCCTGCGCGGTTGATCTCACGCTCGTAGGCAACTGCCTTGCGGCCCGCCTCATCGACAACCGCCTGCTGCTCCGGTGTCAGGCTGTCATATACTTCCTGATTGATACAGAAGAACAGGCAGTCATAGTTTGCGTTCCACAGGGAAACGTATTTCTGTACTTCCTGTACACTGGCCGCATCAATCGCCGGAAGCGGGTTCTCCTGGCCATCGACGGTTCCCTGCTGAAGGGCCGTGTAGGTCTCGGACCAGTTCATATTCGTTGCATCTGCGCCCCAGAGTTCATAACACTTCATCAGAAGGTTGGATCCGGCTACACGCAGTTTCAGGTTCTTCATATCCTCTACGGAGCGAACCGGATGTTTGCTGTTTGTAAGCTGACGGAAACCATTCTCCGCCATGCCCATACAGTGAAGATCATAGCTTTCCAGAATCTCAACCAGTTTTTCACCGGCCGGACCATCTAAGACCGCATCCGCTGTCTCCACAGAATCAAACAGATACGGAAGGGATACCACATTAAACCGCGGATCAAACGCCGAATAGATCAGATTGCTGTGCATCGAGATCTGTACCGGATCACCGTTCATCAACGCCTGGATGCCCTCGGACTGGTTTCCGCCCGTGAGCTGATCGGCTGCATAAACATCTACTTTTACCTTACCGCCCGTTGCCTGTTCCATCAGTTCGCCAAATTTGCGTCCCGCCTGCGCCCAGGTACTTGTCTCGGTTGTGGAACACGTAAAGTTCCAAGTCATGTCTTCCCATCCCAGATCGCTGTAATCGCCGATCGTGTTGAAATCGTCGTTGTCTGTCTGGGTGGTTCCGCTGTCTCCTCCGGCTGTCTCGCCATTTTCAACGGCCGCCGCACTTCCCAGAGCTGCCGGAAGGCAGGTCGAAATCTGCGGAATATAGGTAAGCATCAAAAGAACTATAATCGAAGCTGCCACCATCGGAACCACTGCCTTGGAAATTTCCTGCAGCGTTACGTGAATACCATCTCTTAATTTTACACCGATCGCGACAAACAGGTTGACGCCGACCGGAGGGGTTACCTGACCGATTGCCAGGTTGACCGTTGCCATGATACCAAATGCGATCACATTATAGCCCAGTGCCTTGCAGACCGGCAGCATGATCGGGATAAAAATGTACATCGCAGAGTTCGCATCGATAAAGCAGCCCGCGATCAGGAAAATAATGTTACAAATCAGTAAGAAGGTAAACTGATTGCCCGCCACTCTTGCTAACAGGTCGGAAGCAGCCGTAGAAATACCGAAACGGGTGCAGACAAAGGAGAACAGCGACGCACACGCTACGATCAGCATGATACCGCCGGTCGTCTTTGCCGAATCAATCAGGATTTCCCACAGATCTTTGAATTTTACTTCTTTATAAATTACCATACCGACAAACAGACCGTACACAACGGATACGGCTGCCGCCTCGGTCGGGGTAAAGAAACCGCCATAGATACCGCCCAGAATAATGACCGGCATTAAAAATCCCCAGAACGCATCCTTAAATGCATCCCAACGCTCTTTTGCGGACGCTTTTTCTACATTGGACGGCACGACGTGATTGCGGCGCACCTCCAGCATAACGACAACCACCAGCGCAAGGCCCATCAGGATACCCGGGATGATACCTGCCATAAACATATCGCCGATGGACACGCCCGTGATCGACGCATATACGACAAAAGCGATACTCGGCGGAATGACGATCGCAATGGAACTGGACGTTGCCATCAGGGCCGTCGAGAACGCTGCCGAGAAGCCGCCTCTCTCTACCATCGCCGGGATCAGGACTGCGCCCAGAGCCGCTACCGTTGCCGGACCCGAACCGGAGATCGCACCGAAGAAGCAGGCTACGATAATACACACATTCGCAATACCGCCTTTTCTGTGGCCGACACATGTGTCAACGAAACGGATCAGGCGCGTGGAAATACCGGCCTTCGCCATGATATTTCCGGATAATACGAAAAATGGAATCGCCAGCAGCAGGAATTTACTGATGCCGGAGTAAATATTTGTCGCTACAATCGTTAAAGAGGTACCGGAATACAGAATCGCCGCCGCGGAAGAAAGTCCCAGGCAGACAGAAATCGGCACATCCAGCACTAATAATACGAAAAAGGTAATAAAAAGAATTGCACTGACCATTTATTTGTCCTCCTTTTTCGTACACTCATCGAGGCAGAACTCGATAAAATGAAGAATCATGCACACCGAACCGATCGGTACAAAGGACCAGAAGATCCACTCCGGCCAGTTCAGCACAAAGGTACGTTTCTGGTTTGCAAGCTGTGCCAGCACCTTATCCATACCGTAATAAAATAAAATTCCCATGAAAAGAACTGAAAAGATCGTAATCAGAATCACGATCGGCTTTCTGGTCGATTTCGGCAGACGTTCTGTCACCAGGTTTAAACCTACCAGTCCGCCCTCACGTGCAGACAATGCTGCGCCCAGCAGCGTAATCAATACGAAAATGGCAACAACCAGCTCCTCCGTAAAGGACCAAGACTGGTGAATTACCTTACGGGAAAATACATTTCCCACCGTCAGTACAAGAATCAGGATCATCGTGACTACTAACACGGTTTTCTCAACCATCGCCACAATATCCATCAGCTTTTTATAGCCTTTCATACTGCGCTTTCCTCCTAAAATAACCATCTCAATTTTTCCACATTTCTGTCGGCTGTACGCATCCATCTGAATATCCCATCTTCAAGCGGTCATGCAAAAGGACACCTGCCTCATTCAAAACAGGTTAAACTTTTCCAGACTTCACATCAGGAACATTTGCATAAAAAAACGCCCCCAGATAATAGGGACGAATGAAATGCCAGATTTCTGCCAAATGTTCTGTTTTTCTCGGAAAACACGTAAACATATGCAGCACCAAACAAACAAACGCTGCTCCCGCTTTTGCGGGATTCGTACAAAAACGAAAACCAACATGCCCTTGCTCTCCGTCAATCGAGACACGACTGGATCCATTTTTATATGGAACTATATCAAACTAACATTAAATATTGCTGATATGGAATATATTTTACACTTTTTTAATAAATACGTCAACCACTTTTACAGACTATAGTCTAATTTGTGATACCAGAGTTCCAAAGTCAGACGTTCGACGTAAGCTTGCTTGCAGGATAATTTTTGACTTTGGAACCCGCCAAAAACATTCGTAAGTAGCCATTTTTCAAAGAAAAATGAGTGAATTACGAATGTTTTTGAGGATTCCGTGAGCACAAAGTGCAGAGGAATCCGGGAGCAAGAGGGCAACGTAGCATAAAAGAAATAAATTTCTTTCCATTACCCTATTGATGATTTGATTTTTCTATACTATAATAAACATTATACGCTTTAAAGTGTGAAAATCTTATAGACAATACAGGAGGATGAAACTCATGGGATTTGAATATGTCAGCAAGCTGCCGACCCCGGACGAGATTCGTGCACAGTTCCCGCTTGCACCGGAGCTGGCCGCAGAAAAAGCTAGAAAGGATGCTGCTATCCGTGACGTCTTTACAGGCGACAGTGACAAGTTTCTTGTCATCATTGGTCCGTGCTCTGCTGACCGGGAAGATGCGGTTCTTGATTATGTAAACCGCCTTGCCAAGGTACAGGAGAAAGTAAAGGACAAACTGATTCTGGTTCCTAGAATCTACACCAATAAACCAAGAACAACCGGTGACGGCTATAAGGGACTTTTACACCAGCCAAATCCGGAAGGCAAGCCAAACTTATATCAGGGTCTGATCGCGATCCGCAAACTCCATATGCGCGTGATCGAAGAAACCGGCTTCTCTACTGCAGATGAGATGCTGTACCCGGAGAACCTGACCTACCTTTCCGATGTGATGTCCTATGTTGCAGTCGGCGCACGTTCCGTCGAGAACCAACAGCACCGTCTCGTTGCCAGCGGTATCGATGTACCGGTCGGCATGAAGAACCCGACCAGCGGCGCTCTCTCCGTTATGCTGAACGCCGTACACGCTGCACAGCACGGTCATGAGTTCATCTACCGTAGCTGGGAAGTGAAGACACAGGGTAACCCGCTGACCCACACCATCCTGCGTGGTGCTGTGAACAAGCATGACCAGTGTCTACCGAACTACCATTACGAAGATCTGAAACTGCTCTTAGACCTCTACAACGAGCGCGATCTGAAAAATCCGGCCTGCATCATCGATGCAAACCACTCCAACTCCAATAAAAAATACATGGAGCAGATCCGTATCGTCAAAGAAGTACTCCACAGCCGCCGTCATTCCGACGATATCCGCAACTTCGTCAAAGGTGTCATGATCGAGAGCTACATCGAACCGGGCAACCAGAAAGTCGGAGAGCACATCTACGGCAAATCCATCACCGACCCGTGTCTGGGATGGGATGATTCTGAGCGTCTGTTATATGAGATTGCAGAGGGACTGTAAAATATAGAAATATACAGAAAAAAAGTCCGGTGGAAAAGTTCCACCGGACTTTTTTTCGTTAGGAATTCGGATTTCAAAAAGGTTAAAGGATTAAATCTTTTGTATCATGCATTTATTATGGTTATAGTATATCATGCCTCTCTCCAAAATGTTTGTATTCTCTTTAAATAAATTATGAAGAAATTCTTAAGATTCACCATTTCGATGCAATAAAAATCTTCTTTCCTGCATTATATTAGTTTCACACTCTGTTTTTCATCCTGCATCCCATCTAAAACAGCATTTCTGCCTCATTTTCACCGGCACACACTTAAAAAACAGAAATCTGGCTTTTTACTGTACATCCTTAAACAGATCGCAGAAATCAAAGGTTGCAAAGTAATCCTTCGGTGTCTCGGCGCGGCGGATCATCTGGACGGAACCATCCTCTTTCAGAAGCAGCTCTGCCGAACGCAGTTTTCCGTTGTAATTGTAACCCATCGAAAAACCGTGAGCACCCGTGTCATGGATGACAAGAATATCGCCCATATCGATCTTCGGAAGCATCCGGTCGATCGCAAATTTATCGTTGTTCTCACACAGGGAACCAGTTACATCGTACTTGTGATCGCACGGCGCATCTTCTTTTCCCATAACCGTGATATGATGGTATGCACCATACATCGCCGGGCGCATCAGGTTGACCGCACACGCATCTACACCGATGTACTCTTTGTAGGTGTGTTTCTCATGGATCGCCGTCGTCACAAGGCAGCCATACGGTGCCAGCATGAAACGTCCCATCTCAGTGTAAAGCGCCACATCGCCCATACCGGCCGGAACCAGCACTTCCTCATAAACCTTGCGGACGCCCTCGCCGATCGCGAAGATATCATTCGGCTCCTGATCCGGGCGGTACGGAATACCAACGCCGCCGGACAGATTGATAAATTTAATATCTGCGCCGGTCTCTTCTTTCAGTTTGACCGCAACCTCAAACAGTACCTTCGCAAGCATCGGATAGTACTCATTCGTGACGGTATTGCTGGCCAGGAACGCATGAATACCGAAATGCTTTGCGCCCTTCGCTTTCAGCACCTTAAATGCCTCAAATAACTGCTCGGTCGTCATACCGTATTTTGCATCCCCCGGGTTGTCCATGATATCGTTGCTGATCTTGAACAGTCCGCCCGGATTGTAACGGCAGCTGATCGTCTCCGGAATGTATCCGATCGTCTTTTCCAGGAAATCAATGTGTGTAAAATCATCCAGGTTGATGATTGCGCCCAGATCGGCCGCCATCTTGAACTCTTCCGGCGGTGTATCGTTGGAGGAGAACATGATCTTCTCACCATCGTACTTCAACGCCTTTGCCATCATAAGCTCCGTCATCGAAGAGCAGTCCACGCCGCATCCAAGTTTCTTTAAAATATCAATTACAAATGGGTTCGGTGTCGCCTTGACAGCAAAATACTCTCTGAATCCCTTGTTCCAGGAAAATGCGCGCATCAGGCGCTCGCCATTCTCGCGGATTCCTTTTTCATCATATAAATGGAACGGTGTCGGGTATGTCTTTTTGATCTCCTCCAACTGCTCCCGTGTTACAAATGGTTTCTTCTCCACTTTTACATCCTCCGAACTAAAATCTACATATACAACCTAAAAGTCTGGACGACCAGGAACATACACTACTCCCGGCACGCCCAGACTTCTTTGTCCTGCTACTATTTATACACCAAAAACCGTGTTTTATCAACCGATTTCCTCAAAAACGCCCATAAATGGACAGGAATTTTTCTCGTTTTCCCTGCCCCGGACATACATTCTGGACAAATCAGGCACTCTTCCAGATACCCCCGTGATTCAGGCGCAAATTCAGGCACTGGAACCAGCTTTTATTCCACTACCATCACCCGCATGATATTCGTATCGGCTACCGGCTGATGGCGGTTGGCACGTGTCACCACGCCTGCAGTTGCAACTACCGTCTCGCCTTCTTTTACGATACCTTTTTCTTTCAGCAGTTCCACGGACGCCGCTAACAGTGCGTCCGTCGATTCAGCGCGTCTTGCATGGAACGGCTTCACGCCCCAGTAAAGCTGCATCTGGCGGACAACCGTCATGCTCGGGGAAAGTCCTGCAATCAGGGCTTTTGGACGCCATTTCGAAAGCATTCTCGTCGTAAATCCGCTGACACTCGGTGCCACGATGACCGGCGCTTCCAGATCGGAGGCCGTCGCTACGGATGAATAACATACTGTATTAGATATATTTCGTAAGTTCTCCGCCGACACTTTTCTTCTCTGGTAGAACATATAGTCCAGATATTTCTCTGATTCCTCGGCGATCTGGCTCATCATGCGGACGGCCTCGATCGGGTAGCTTCCCATCGCCGTCTCACCGGACAGCATGACCGCATCCGTTCCCTCATATACCGCATTCGCCACATCCGATACCTCGGCACGCGTCGGGCGCGGGTTGCGGATCATCGAATCGAGCATCTGGGTCGCTGTGATAACGACCTTGCACGCCAGATTGCATTTACGGATAATCATCTTCTGGATGTGCGGAACTTTCTCCGCCGGAATCTCCACGCCCATATCACCGCGGGCTACCATGATGCCATCGCTCGCCTCAATGATGGAATCAATATTTTCAATTCCTTCTTCATTCTCGATTTTCGCGATAATCTGCATCGCAGAACCTTTTTCATCCAGAATCTCCCGGATCTCGCGGATCGCATCGGCGTTGCGGACAAACGAAGCCGCCACAAAATCAAAACCTGCATCCACGCCGAAACGGATGTCTTCCTTATCTTTATCGGTCAGCGCCGGAAGCTTAATGCGTACCCCTGGCACATTGACGCCCTTCCTCTCGCCCAGCTCGCCGCCGTTTTCGATCCGGCAGACGATGTCCGTTCCACTGACTTCCTGCACGTGAAGCTCGATCAGGCCATCATCGATCAGAATGCGGTCGCCCGGCTTTACATCCTCCGCCAGCCCCGCATAGTTGATGTAACCGCGCTTCTCATTACCTACGATCTCCTCGGTCGTCAGCGTATACAGATCGCCCTCTTTCAGGGTTACTTTCTTTCCATCCTTTAACTTACCGGTGCGGATCTCCGGTCCCTTCGTGTCCAGAAGCGATGCGATCGGAATCCCCAGTTCCTCGCGCACACTCTCTAAAACCTCCAGACGTTTCTTATGCTCCACATGATCGCCGTGTGAAAAGTTAAAACGTGCGACATCCATGCCGTTTAACGCCAACTCCTTCATAATCTCCCGGTTATCGGTATTTGGTCCCATTGTGCAGACAATCTTTGTCTTTTTCATGCTGTCATTCCTCCTCATATTCTGCCATTTTTCAGGAATTTTTTTCCATTAGCGAATCGTTTCCTCTATTACATTTTCAAATAATAACCTCGTTCGTATGCTTCATCCGGCATATTTGAATCCCCTGCCGTTGCAAACAATCCACCTCGTTATCCTATTTGGAATCTTTCAGTTCCTCTTCCGTCACGTGCTTATGCGTATACAGATGATCCATGCAATATTCCAGATTTCCCGCACATTTCGAACAATAGCGGAATTCCAGATTCGGATCGTCCTTCTCTGTGCGTCCGCAGACCGCACATTTGTGGCGGGTCAGGGAAATTTTCTGGATCTGCGCCTTCTGCATCTCGTTTTTGAACTTCTGCTTGCGGACCACCTCTTTCGGGCTAACTTTGCGGTAATTGCGCGTCATCAGGAAGAAAATGATAAAATTGAGCATCGAAACAACGATCTCGATCTTCGCAATGATGCCACCGGTCAGAAAACTGTAAACCAAAAGCGCCCCGTACATCATACCCAAGTATTTTGCCCGGATCGGGATGAAGATCAGAAGGAACTGCATCTCCGGAAATGTGCAGGCAAACGCCAGAAACAGCGATTCATTTAAGTAATACGGGGACATCGGCACCGAAAAGCCGGTCACGCCGTACACCAGGAATGCCGCAATGATGTGTCCCAGCACACCTGTGAAGAAAAACATATTAAACCGGAAGGTTCCCCACACACGTTCCAGTGTCGAGCCAAGTGAATAGTACAGATACATCGCGAGCAGCGCAAACAGGACTCCCGACTGAGGCGGGCAGACGAGAAACGTCACGATTCTCCACACCTGCCCCCGCAGGATCGCCGCCGCATCAAGCGCCAGATACTGTACATAGAAATACGGATTAAATAGATTCATCACAAATCCGGCCGCATACATCATGATGATGTAATACATCAGATTCGGAATCGCGAACCGGCCGAACTTGCGCTCTAATTTTCTAAAAAAATTCATAATTCACATCCTTTGCCATTTTCTTTCCATTATAGAGAACGGCTGTTTCTTTGTCAAATTATATTGCCGATGCTTTGCATTCCAATTCAGCAAGCTCTGCTGCCGCCGCTGCATTGTACAATATTTTCAGTGCAAAAAATTCCATTCCGTATACAATAACGGCCTCCTCCCATTATGCGCGATATTAACAAATTTTAGACATTTTTAGCGTCTTTTTAACGCACCCTACCGATTGTTTTCTTCCTTATTCTATGTTAAAGTATAGCCGAATACATGTGTAATACAAAGGAGGGAAGGGGCGTTGCCCCGATTGTACATGAATTCCTGTAAAAAATTAGGAATCGACATCGGTTCCACCACGGTTAAAATATCTATTATTGAAGACGGCGGCAAGCTTCTTTTCGCCGACTATAAACGTCATTTTGCAAACATACAGGAGACTCTTGCGGACCTGCTCCGTGAGGCAGAAGAGAAACTTGGCGCACTGACCGTCGAGCCGGTCATTACCGGTTCCGGCGGTTTAACACTTTCCAAGCATCTGGGCATTCCATTTGTCCAAGAGGTTGTGGCGGTTGCCACATCCCTGAAAGATTATGCCCCGCAGACCGACGTTGCCATCGAGCTTGGCGGCGAGGATGCGAAAATCATTTATTTCACCGGCGGCATCGACCAGCGTATGAACGGAATCTGCGCCGGAGGCACCGGTTCTTTTATTGATCAGATGGCTTCGCTGCTTCAGACGGATGCATCGGGTCTGAATGAGTATGCCAAAAATTACAAGGCGATCTATCCGATCGCGGCGCGCTGCGGCGTTTTTGCCAAAACGGATATCCAGCCACTGATCAACGAGGGCGCAACCAAAGAGGATCTGTCCGCCTCGATTTTCCAGGCGGTTGTCAACCAGACCATCAGCGGCCTGGCCTGCGGCAAACCGATCCGCGGCAATGTCGCCTTTCTCGGCGGTCCGCTGCATTTCCTCTCGGAACTGCGCGCAGCATTTATCCGCACCCTAAATCTGGGACCGGACCAGATCATTGCCCCGGATCACTCGCATCTGTTTGCGGCGATCGGCTCGGCGATGAACTCCGATCCGAAGACCACTGCCAGCCTGCACGATCTGATCGAGCGGCTGTCCCACGGTATCAAGATGGATTTCGAGGTAAAGCGGATGGAACCGCTCTTTGTAGACGAAGCCGACTATGAAGAATTCAAGACCCGTCATGCAAGCCACGACGTCAAAAAGGCCGATCTGGCAACCTATGAGGGCAACTGCTACCTCGGCATCGACGCCGGCTCTACCACAACCAAGGTGGCGCTCGTCGGCGAGGACGGTTCTCTATTATACCGTTTCTACAGCAACAACAACGGCAGCCCGCTGGCGACCGCAATCCGCGCGATGCAGGAGATCCACGACCAGCTTCCGGAGAAAGCACATATCGCTTATTCCTGCTCCACCGGTTACGGCGAGGCGCTCTTAAAGTCTGCCCTGATGCTGGACGAGGGAGAAGTCGAGACGATCTCCCACTACTACGCGGCGGCCGCCTTCGAGCCGGATGTAGACTGCATCCTCGACATCGGCGGTCAGGATATGAAGTGCATCAAAATCAAGGACGGCACCGTAGACAGCGTACAGCTCAACGAGGCCTGTTCTTCCGGCTGCGGTTCGTTCATCGAGACGTTCGCCAAATCGTTAAACTACAGCGTACAGGATTTCGCCAAAGAGGCGCTGTTTGCGAAAAATCCGACGGATCTTGGCACCCGCTGTACCGTTTTCATGAACTCCAACGTCAA
>JBNMLY010000073.1:0-10829 GCA_050875065.1 Otoolea sp.
ATACGGGGAGGTCGGCTCGCAGACCGCCTCCTCATCCGTCAACGTACTCTTAACGCCATATTCCGCCTGCGACCCCGTAAACAGGAATCTCCGGCATCCAAGGTCTTTCGCCACGCGGACGGCATTCAGCGCATCCTGCACGCTTTCCTCCTGGACAGCCTCATTTTTCCGGGAATCACTTCCCGCGCCGCGCCAGCCCATATGGAGAAAGATGTCGCATCCGCCCGGAATCCGTTCCGGAAGGTTCGAAAGATTTCCCAGATCCTCTTCCAACACCGTGAGTCCCTGTGGAAATTCTCCGTTTTCCCGCAGCAGATCCGTTTTCGTCGAATGTTCCCGCAGCACGGCATATACCTGATGTCCGCGGTGTAACAGCTCACGCACGGCCCCTAAGCCTACAAAACTGGTGGCACCTGTGACAACTATTTTCATTCTGTCGTTTCCTTTTTATTTTCCTGAATTTATTCTATCGTTCCAACATCTTTTAAACTGCTTTCTGCACTTTCAAACGGTCTTATTTCCCTAAAAAGCAGAAAGCCGCTTTTCTGTGATTCTTTCTTCGAAAGCCTGCTTCCATCCACTATTTCTTAATACGAGGAATCAGCATAATGCGGTCCATCTCCTCATCCGGCAGGAATGGGGACAGATCTTCCAGCGGCGGCGATACGAGGGTACCATCCGGCAGTCTCTTGGCTGCGGACTTCGGCTCAAAGTTCTGATCCAGCGTTACAAACACCTCGCAGATCACCGGGCCGTCCATCGCCAGCGTCTCTTCTACCTTCTCGCCCAGTTCCTTGTTTCCATGAATCGATACATACGGGAATCCATACGCCCATGCCAACTTCTCCATGCTCGGGAATCCGAGATCGCCGCTGTCCACACCGATACCGATGAGCGGCTCGCCGAAGAAATTCTTCTGGGTCTGACGGATGGAATGATAACCGCCATTGTTGATAATGAAGATTTTGATCGGCATCCGGTGGCTGATGACCGTCTCAAGCTCCTGTAAATTCATCTGGATGCTGCCGTCTCCCGTGATCAGGATGATATCCTGGCTGTGATCCGCCACACATGCGCCGATCGAAGCCGGAAGTCCGTATCCCATCGAAGCGATACCGGAGTTTGAGATAAATCTCTGACCCTTTTTCACAATATTTGCATGTCCGCACACTACATTTGCAGATCCATTTCCCACAACCACAATCTGATTTTCTTTCAGGCGGCGGCTCATTTCATAAGCAAATGCATATACATTGGCCTCTGTCTCGGTACCGCCGTTCATATGCTTCGGAAGGACGACCGGATAATCATGCTTCCAACCCTGACAAATACGCAGCCACTCTGCCTGTGCATCCTTGTATTCCTGCGTCATCGGTGCCGCGCCGCCCGCGGTTCCCTCTTCCGAAAGTACCTCATCCATCACGGTCAGAAGATCTTTCACATCTGCATGAACCGGCATATCCACGTGCAGCGTCGGTTTTTTCAGCTCCTCCGCATCAATATCATTCACAATCACATAGGCCTCACGTGCCCAGGTGGTAAAACGGTATCCAACCTGACGGAAACTCAAACGGCTTCCGAGAGACAGCACCAGATCACTGTTCTGGATCGCGAAGTTGCCCGGGCGGTCGCCGACATTACCGCCTTTTCCGATATAAAGCGGATGTTCGTCATAGATACAGTCGATGCTGTCTGCGCCGGTCACCACCGGAATTCCCAGCTTCTCAACCACACGCATGAAAACATCGTGTGCCGCGCCGATGCGGATACCATTTCCAGCGTTGATAACCGGGCGTTTCGATGTGCGGACTTTCTCAATGATAGCGCGCGCCGTCTCTTTGGTCACGCGGGTCGGCAGCTTCGCACGGAACTCGCCTTTTCCAGCGGTATCCTCTGGGATCTCAGACGCACTCTTTGCTGCCCATCCGGTTCCGCCTGCCTCATAATCCTCCGGATCAAAGCCGATCAGATCGTCCGTCTCGATCATCGCCGCCTGCACATTCAGCGGAATATCCAGCCAGGTAGGACCCGGACGGCCGTTGTAAGCCAGATACAGTGCTTTCTCCATGCAGAAACGGATACGCATCGGGTCGATCACCATCTCGCAGTATTTTGTCATATTGGCAACGGATTTGGTGATGTCGTACTCCTGATCGCCCATCGCGCGCAGGTGAAGTCCCGTGCTGCGCGCCGTCGTGTCATAGCGCACCTGCCCGGAAATGACAAACATCGGGATGGAATCCAGGAATCCGCCCGCCACGCCGTTCATCGCATTGATACCGCCAGGTCCCGTTGTCACGCAGACCGCCGCAATCTTGTTGTGAATGCGGGCATACGCCTCTGCCGCCATCGCGCACGCCTGCTCATGGTGGTTATAAAGGCAGTGAAGCCCTTTCTGATGCCCTAAAGCATCATCCAAATGCATCGCACCGCCGCCTGTGATCATAAACACATCTGTAATGCCGGATGCGAGAAGCTTTTCCGCTATATAATTAGAAAGTTTCTGTTTCATTTTGATTTCCTCCTGAAAACACCTCGTTAATTGGTCAGGTATAATTTCTCACCAGGCTCAAAAACCTTGTCAAGTGTTCATATTATATCACACATATTTCTCTTTTCATAGCCAACACGATGTTTTCCCCTCTTCAGTAACTTCTTTTTCAGCTTTCTTCATTCCCATCTCTATTCCCCAGCCGGTCTTTTTTCTCAACTCCTTACATTTTTCTTATGCTGTCTTGTGTTTTTCCTATTTCTTCTCTATAATAAAGGTCGGCATTTGATTCGCATCCGAATGCCGGATCATGAATTTCTAGTTCACTTTATGTAACTGCATTTTTATCATACAGGGGAACGTTTTATGAATCGATTGACGAAAGAAAAAACGGTATGCGCGCTGATTCCAGCGCGGATGGATTCGGTTCGGTTTCCGGGAAAAGCCTTAAAGCAGATCGACGGGAGCCCGATGGTCGCGCGGGTTCTTACAGCTGCGCGGGACAGCGGTGTGTTTGACGCCGTTTACGCCGCAACAGACAGCCCTGAGATTGCCGCAGTTTGTCAGGAATATGGGTTTGAGGCGATTTTTACCTCCCATTCCCACCGGAATCCGACTGCACGCATCCAGGAAGCCGTGACGATTCTGGAAAGCTCTGAACCAGCGAACCCGCATACATTTGATTTTTATGCAATGATCGGCGGGGATGAACCACTTCTGACGCCGGAGATTCTGCGGGATTTTATGGGGCGGGCGCTTGATGTGATTGCCCCCAAAGAGAGCGTCCAGCTTCCCTTTTTAGTCAACGCCATGGCAGACATCCCCGACGAGGCCGAGACAGCCGATCCATCCAACATCAAGGTGGTCTGCCGCCCGGACGGCACAGGGCTTTACATTTCCCGCGCTCCGATTCCTTTCCGCAAGGGAACACTTAACGAACCGTCCCGGAAATTTGTAAGCATCGGGCTTTATACACGGGAATCGCTTGATTTCTTTTGTCAAAGCGCACCGGGTATTTTGGAACAGATCGAGGGCGTGGATCTGCTGCGTTTCCTCGAATACGGAAAAACGATTTTATTTCTTCCCATCCACGGATACACGCTTTCCGTGGACACACCGGCCGACCTTGAAACGGTACAGGCGATTTTACACAGGAGGACTAACACCCTATGAATAAGAAAACATACCACGGCGTGATCTTCGATCTCGACGGCACGCTGCTCGATACATCCGAGGGCGTCTTTGCGAGCGTACGCCACACGGTTGAAGCGCTTGGAAAACCAGCTCTCGACGAAGCGACACTCCGCACTTTTATCGGGCCGCCGGTCAAGCTGTCGCTCATCCGCCTCTATGGACTCGATGAGGATGCCGCCAACCAGGCGACCGAGATTTTCCGCACACAGTATAAGGATCACGATCTGCTGAAAGCCGAGCCGTATGCCGGAATCAAAGAGCTGATCCGCGCACTCCGCGCACAGGGCTACAAGATCGGGGTAGCCACCTTGAAACGTGAAGATTACGCACTGACCCTGCTGGAACATTACCATTTTACAGAGCTCTGTGATTCCATCTGCGGCAGCGACTTTGCCAGCAAGATGACAAAAGCGGACGTCCTGCACAAGTGCTTAAACGCCCTGGAGCTGTCCCCATCTGAGGCCGTTCTCATCGGCGATACCTCTTCCGACGGAAAAGGAGCCAAAGAAGCAGGCGTTGATTTCATGGCAGTCACCTACGGCTTCGGGCCAGATACCGAGGAAGCCTGGCAGGAATATGAGCCGGTTTACACGGCAAACGATACGCATGAGATCGGGACGTTTCTGGGAGTCAATTTTTAAACTTTAAAACACGTACCTATTTATACATTTTTACATTGTAAAATATCAGATATTTCAGAGGAACAAATATAAGATACATTGGGTCTTGAAAAACAGCCCAATATATAACATTTCGACTCTTGGAATCTGTTATTTTATGAAACCAAACCTATAACAAATATACACATCATAAGAGGACAAACAGCATGAAACAAGTCAAATTACTCGACTGCACTCTCCGTGACGGCGGCTACGTCAATGACTGGGAGTTCGGCCACGACAATATTGTCACTATTTTTGAGCGCCTGATCAGTGCAGGCGTGGATATTCTGGAAGTCGGTTTTCTGGATGAGCGCCGCACCTTTGACCGCAACCGCACGATCATGCCGACAACCCAGTGTGCCGACCAAATTTTCGGCAAGCTGGACAAGGGAAATACGATGATCGTCGCCATGATCGACTACGGAACCTGCGATATTTCCAATTTAAGCCCGTGCTCCGAATCCTACATTGACGGCATCCGTGTCATTTTCAAAAAACACATCATGCACGAGGCAATCCAGTTTTGCCATGAAGTCAAAAAACTGGGCTACAAAGTATTTGCACAGGCAGTTTCGATTACCAGCTACTCGGACCGCGAACTGCTGGATCTGGTGGATCTGGTCAATGATCTGGAACCATATGCGATGTCCCTCGTAGACACCTACGGCCTGCTGCACCAGGACAACCTGCTGCATTATTTCCAGCTCTTAAACTACAACTTAAAACCGTCGATCGCGATCGGATACCACTCCCACAACAACTTCCAGCTTGCATATTCCAACAGCATGGAAGTCTTACGAGAACCGGCCAATCGTACCGTTCTGGTCGATGCCTCCTTATACGGCATGGGAAAAAGTGCTGGAAACCTTCCGATTGAACTGATTTCCATGTACATGAACGCCGCATTCGGACGCAATTTCAACACCAGCCAGATGCTTGAAGCGATCGACATCAGCATCATGCCGTTCTTCCGCAAGAGCCCGTGGGGATATAACCTGTTCTTCTATATCTCCGCGTCCAACAACTGCCATCCGAACTACGTCCGTTTCCTGATGGATAAGCACACCCTGTCGCTCAAATCCATCAATGCGATCCTGGATGCGATTGATCCGGAGAAAAAATTGCTCTACGACAAGGATTATATCGAAACGCTGTACCGCGAGTACCAGAGCACGGAGTGCAATGACGAAGCCGATATTCAGGCTCTGAGCGCTGCCTGGAGCGAGCGCCCGCTTCTGCTGCTCGGTCCGGGAAAAAATCTGGAGCTGGAAAAAGAATCCATTCATTCCTATATAAAGGAGCACAATCCGATCACTATCTCCGTCAACTTTATTCCGGAGGGAATCCCGATCGATTATGCGTTCTTAAGCAATTCCAGACGGTATGTCCAGCTTAACAATCGTCTGCTCGAGCACGCCGACACCCAGGGACGCCCGGTTCGCGTCATCGCGACCTCGAACGTGACCAATGTCAAAGATACCCATTTTGACTACACGTTAAACTACAATTCCCTGATCGACCGGAACGCAGAGATCATCGACAATTCCTTTGTCATGCTTTTAAACGTCCTGACCAAAACAGATGTCCACCATGCCGCCTGCGCGGGATTCGACGGATATACGGTCGATGGAGACAACTATTACAATTCCGCGATGGACTACCGGATCGCGCGGGAAAAATCGCAGAGTATTAACCAGTATGTGATCGATACGTTGGATCGGCTGGCAGGGACGCTGACGCTTAAGTTCCTGACGGATTCGAAGTATGTGAAATAGAAAATCTCACTTCCACATCTCTCCACTCTTTCCAGCAACGCACACTATCTTTTTACGCATAATCCCCGTATAATAACCCCCGTAATGCAGCGATGGATTTTCGCATTTCAAAAAAGGAGAGATTATATTATGCGTAAGCAAACTAAAACTTTAGCTGTTTTATCCGCTGCGGCTCTGTTCGCGGCTGCTGCACCTATGATGACTAATACGGGGATTTACAAAGTTCTGGCGGCTCAGAGCGGCTGGACAGAGGAAGATGGGCGCCTTTATTACTACGATGAGGACGGCTATAAAGAGACAAACACATGGAAAAAACGTGGCAGCGACTGGTTTTACCTGGACGAGGACGGCGAGATTGCCACCAACCAGAGAGTCGATGATTATTTCGTCAACGGCGAGGGGCATATGGCAAAGAATCAGTGGGTTTCGGCGGAAAATGAGATCGGCTATGACAGCCCGGATTCTCCGGACGGCGGTTCCTGGCTCTATTTTGGCAAAGACGGCAAGATTGTGATTGCCAAATGGATGAACATCGGCGGAAAAAACTACTATTTCGATGAGGACGGACTGATGCAGACCGGCCTTCTGGAGTTGGATGGTCAAACCTACTATCTCGGAGAAGAAGATGACGGTGCCAGAAAAACCGGATGGATTCTTTTGGAAACCATCACAAAAGACACCGACGATGAAGATATCTGGTGCTATTTTGACGCAGAAGGCCGCATGGTCGTCAACCAGATGGATCGCAAGATCGACAATGCCTACTACACCTTCATCGACGGTCAGATGCAGACCGGCTGGATCAACGTAAAAGAGGCTGGATTTGTGAGTTCTGATGCTACTTCCAGTGAAAGCGCAGAGACAGCTGAAACCGGCAATGTTTTTTCTGTTTCTTTAAATGATTTCCGCTACTACGACCCGGAAAATGGCGGACGACGGGCAAGCGGCTGGTACACCATTGAAGGTGCACCGGGTATCAGCGAGAACGAAGAACTGTTTTCTTTCTTCTTTAAAAATGGAACCGCTTACTTTGCCGAGGAAGATCTTTCTATTTTCACTATCAACTCCGAGCGTTACTGCTTCAATGAGCGCGGCGAAATGCAGACAGGACTTAAGAATTTAAAACAGGAAAATGGCAGTTTCGCCACTTACTACTTCGGTGATGACGGTGTCATGCGCACTGGAAAACAAACTATTTACAACAACGACCTAGAAGAAAACCAGATCTGGTATTTCCAGACTAAAGGTTCCCTCAAAGGCCAAGGCTACCACGGCGAGCGCGATAATCAGGTTTATGTAAATGGACTTTTAAAGAAAGCCAATCCAGAACTTCGCTACGAGCCGGTTTCCATCGGCGAAAAACGCTACCTGGTAAATACCAGTGGCACTATCCAGAAGGCAACCTCTTCCTCCTCTTCTGCTTCCCGCCCGGAGCTCGGAAAAGGGTTCAAGGATATTAAGGACAGCAACGATACGGTCTGGACAGTTGACACTTCTGGAATCATCCAGTAAAATATAATATTGCATCCGTTCAAATACCGCAGGACACTTTGTGACACCGCGGTATTTTTTGAGCTATTTTTTTCATGTTCTCGAAATTTCTTTTTAATTTTTTAAATTTTTTTCCAAAAAGCAGTTATATTTCCCCCTGATTAAACGTATTATATATAGGGGGATTATTTTCATTTTCCCCACGACCCAAATTTTACTTCTAAGGAGGCGACTCTATGCGTGGTTTAAATGTTTACTGCTGCCCATCCTGCGGCCATTATGGATTTTTTCAGCTTTCTGCCAATGCGGTATGTCCGCGCTGCTCCATATCCATGACCACACTGCCTATTTCTTATCAGACTTTCATGGATTTGGATTATCCGCAGCGCCAAATCCTGATTTCCGAACATATGTTAAATGCCGCAGTTGCACTGGATTCTTCTAACAGCGCCCATTTGCACGTCTCCCCACCTTTCAATCAGCCAAATTGTGCAGAAAATCGTACAGAAAAGGGGGCTCCGATGGCGGCCTGCACTGCCATTCAACTACCAAACGGCAGCCATCCATATGAAGAGTCTAACCACTCCACTCTGGCTACCCTTTCTGTTGCAGCTGAAAAAGCCGAACAAAACGAATCAATCGCTTCTTCTATGCATTCTTCTGACGCACCTTCTAATACGGATGACACGACAGAATCTCTTTCAAATGATTCCGAAACAGACTCTTCTTCTGAAGTTTCCGACAAAGAAGAACTCTATCAGGAGATTAAAACGCTGCGTGAGAAAAACGAACAGCTTGAACAAACTGTTTCCTGGATGCACGACTTAATATGGGATTTGACCCGTCGACTGCATATTACATAAAACATATAAAAATACCGCATGAACTCGTTTCTTTCACATTTAAAATTCGACTTCATGCGGCTTTTATTTTTATTCTATGTTCTTTTCTTGTTTCAGACAGTATGCTTTATCCTACTTTTCCTGCCTTGCAGATGATGTACTGATCAATCATCCGGTTCAAACTTTGATTCATCTGATTCAGAGCCTTAAACAATTCTTTCATCTCGCGCTTCAGTTCTTCATTCTCCTGCTCTAAAATGGCCATTTTTTTAGCTTCTTCCATAAAAACTCCTCCTCCTTTTAACTGTCTGTTCTTCTTTCAGATGGCCATACTGCCCCCTGCAGCTCTGCCAGACAGTTTTCTTTTTTTCTATCTCATATTATTTATAAACCGTTTTTACGTAAAATAAAAGAGTATATCGATCGCAAATTTCGACATACTCTTTTACCTTATCGCAAAATTCGTCATTCCTCCACTTTTGCAAGTGCAAGACCAACCGCCAGCAGCGCCCACATAATCGGTGTTGCAATCGGAAGGTTAATATTCACCGTCGCCTGTGCCCCATAGCAAAGTACTGCCAGCAGCGGCGCAAGAATCCACGTATGGCGCTTCCACGCCTTACACATCCTCACACATGCCCCGCCCAGAAATGCAAGATACGATGCCAGGGCAAAGGGGCCAATTGTAACCAGATATTGGAAATATTCGTTGTGGGCGCTTTCGTAGAACATACCATACTTGCTCAGGGCATCCTCCCTGAAATCCCAGGTCAATATTCCATACGTATCTGGACCAAAGCCAAACAACTGATGAAGGAACGGTTGCTTACGGTAAGACTCCCAGCCAATTCTCCAACAATATCCTCTAAGGGTTCCCCAGTCATCATTAAATACAAGATACTGTGACAGCGCGCTATAACGCTCTGCATGACCTCCTATATTCGCATCATAAAGGACAAACACCATCCCCACAAATGCAATCGCAAGAATCGCACACCAGCCATAGACAACTTTCCGTCCCAGATTTTGAGCAGACTCTATCTTTTCTTTTTTTCGGCTTATAAAATAAAGCACTCCTGCCAAAAGCCAAAATGCTGCTACAATCCCCTCCAGGTAGCGATAGTTCGCCAAAAAACCGAACAGACCATCAAATCCAACTACCCGGTCAGCGTATACCTGATTCACAACATCCACAATTTTAATAACCGTTATAAAGGTTGCCACCAAAATGCCGTAATCAGCAATCCCCTTCCAGGTTGTAAAAAGAAAAAGTGGAAGTACTGCAAACAAAATTCCCAAAGAAAGATACGCGTTGTCGCTTTGCCCCGTAACCAATGAAAAGAAGGCTAACGCGATTACCAGATAATACCAGATCCGCCGATATACATTTTTTTCCGTAACAAAGCAGCCACTTGCTACTGCCATCGTAAGTGCAACAAACGCTGTATATGTGTTCACATTTCCCAGAGTAGAAACAAACAAGTTTGCCTGCTCACTATCCACATTCGTCTTCCATCCAAGAAAATTCATCTGGAAATAATCTGTAATGCCAAGCAGGCACACTACGACGGACGATACTAAAAACACATCTAAATGCCATTTTCTTATATGTCCAAACTTTCCTATAACGACTGTGCTCAGAATATACAACGTAATCAGGAACAGCCCACTATAACGTCCCTCATTTCCCCAAAAAGATTCATACACATAATCGGATAATATCGTCGATATCAGAGTTAAGACCCAGAAAACAGCCACCGCCTTATACGCAAATGGTTGTTTCTTTAACTGTTCCAAGCGAAATGCCGAGCAAAATTGCCGTGTATAATACCCATTCAGCTGACCTATATCCCTAACCATGAATACAATGCCTACCACCAAGCACGCTGCCAACATCACAATTGTACTAATCCAATAAAATTGATATTTTGCCGTCAAAATATCATAATAATAATTATGAAAGTACAGCGGAAAGACAGCAAATATTGCAAGCAGATACACCGCCACAATTCCCGAAAAAAGCTTTCTGGCTGATTTTTCAAACATCTCTTTTTCCGGTACAGATGTCACAGGAATTTCCTGTTCTTTCTTCAAATCTGTATGTTCCATTCATCATTCTCCTTTTCCGATTCATCAAAGTCCCAAAGGCGACCTGTATCAGTATAACATCTAGGCGTCTGAATGGCAAGGGACTGAATCCACACATTCCCTCTCCTCCCTTTCTCCCAACTTGCGATACTTTTCCATATCCGAAGTATAATGTCCTGGTAATGCAGTTAGGATTTCGAGAAAAAGAGAATTTCAAAAAGTAAAAAGGAGAGTGCATTAATTATGAGAAAGCAGACTAAATTAGTTGCAGTACTTTCTGCAACCG
>JBNMLY010000074.1:0-10806 GCA_050875065.1 Otoolea sp.
AATAAAATTATATAGCTAACTGGTAATTTATAGGCTAACTGCTTCTTTCTCTCATCATATTCAACCATACAGCTCATGCCAATCTCATCATTCATATGTAAATTGAACCTTCTCCCATTCTGCCCAATTCTTCATATGTTTATCATTATGCTTCTATTATCACGCCTTCATATTCAGCAGATGGCACGCCAGCTGAAAATAAATCATCAAACTGCACGCATCCACGATCGTCGTGATCATCGGCGACGCCATGATCGCCGGGTCGAGGTGGATCGTCTTCGCCGCGATCGGAAGCACACATCCGATCGTCTTCGCGATGATAACCGTACAGAACAGGCTGATAACTACTGTCAGGCAGATGAGTGTCTGCCCTGGATACTGGATCATCAGGCGCACGAAATTGACAAGCGCCAGAGACAGGCCGCAGAGCATGCCTACACGGATCTCTTTCCACATAACTTTCAAAATATCTGCCGGTTCTACCTCACCGACCGCCATACCACGGATGATCATGGTGCTCGCCTGGCTGCCGGAGTTTCCGCCCGTATCCATCAGCATCGGAATAAAGGTAACTAACAGCGGAATGACCGAAAAGGCATTCTCATATTTTAACAAAATTCCGCCGGTCACCATGCTGCTTAACATCAGGATCATCAGCCACGGAATACGGTTTCTCGCAAGCTGAAACACGCTCGTCTTCAGATACGGCTTCTCACTCGGCAGCATCGCCGCCATCTTCTCGAAGTCCTCCGTCGCCTCCTGCTCCATGACATCCATGACATCATCGACCGTGATAATGCCGACCAGACGGTCCTCACCGTCCACCACCGGCAGGCTCAAAAGATTGTACTCATTAAATGTCTCTACTACTTTCTCCTGATCTTCGGTCGTATATGCTTTGATCACATGCGGATCCATGATATCTCCCATCACCGCCGCGTAATCGTGCATCAGCAGATCCTTGACCGTCACAACGCCCTCCAGGCGCCGTTTTTCATCCATGACATAGCAGGTGTAGATCGTCTCCTTATCCACGCCATACTTCCGGATATAGGCAAAGGCCTGTTCCACCGTCATCGTTTTCTTGAGTCCTACATACTCCGCCGTCATGACACTTCCGGCACTGTTTTCCGGATAATTGAGGAACTGATTGATCAGCTTTCTCGTATCCGGGCTGGAATTCTGGAGTACACGCCGCACGATCGTCGCCGGCAGCTCTTCCAGCATATCAACCGCATCATCGACATACAGGTCATCGATGATGGCGCGCAGCTCATTATCCGTGATACTGGTAATGATGTGCTGCTGCTGTTCGACTTCCAGACAGGCAAATACCTCCGATGCCAGCTCTTTCGGCAGCATACGGAAGACTACGACTGTCTTTTCCGAATCCAGTTCTTCGATGAACGAAGCGATATCCACCTCATTCATCTCGATCAACTGGCTCTTCAGCTCCCGGTACTTCTTCCCAGACAGCAGAGCCAGCAGCTCTTCTTTCTTCTCTTCTTCTAACATTCCCGTCTCCCTCCAAAATATTGTCATTTTGGAAACCGGACAGGCTGCTCCCTTCCCGCTCCTGCACACGGGCAGAATGCCGGGAACTTATCCACAGTTGCGGCAGTGTACACAAGGAATCCGCTGATAACAGCCATCATTCCCGCAAACAAACGTGTACGCTGCCTTCGGTTCTGGGTAGCTGCCGTCTGATTCCGCCTTATGACTTCGGCCTTCCATTGTGTTCACTCCTCTCCTGATTTTCTCGCATGAAAACATCCGGCAGATGTATGTCTATACCGGATGTCTCTTTTTATTATAATAATTCAATGAAAAAATAGCAATCTTTTTATTCAAGTTATCCAAAAAGTTATCCAAAAAAATCTTTAAAAAATTCCATTCAAATACCACCACGGCGGCAGCAGTTTCCGGACTCCGGCGATCCACGGCGAAAAGACCGATGCATCGAAAAAGATCGGGCAGAACAGGATCCCGGCTAAGATAAACACTGGAATCAAAGCCGCCAGAAACGACGGTCTCCGGCAGATGGCCAGCAAAAGACACGCATACAGCGTCACGGCTCCCAGATAGCCAGACAGGCCTGCCGCCTCCCGCACCAGATCCGCCGCGTTTCCCGACGAAACAAGCGCCGCATAGGCCGAAAGGGCTGCCAGAAACACAAATGCCGCGATCTCCGCCGTCTGAAGCAGCCACCGCTCCCGGCTCCGGACCGCCGCATAAAGCCCGCGATCTGCGTCCTCGCCCGCCATGACGGCCGCCGCCAGTCCCATGATAAAGATAAACACAGCCGTCAGGCCGCGCACCGGAAAGACCGCCTTCATTCCCCCAGCGCCCGAAGTCCCACTTCCATTTAAAGTCTGGTAGGTAAATGCAAATGTGCTTCCATTGCTGCGGTATTTCTCATACAGCTCCATCAGTGTGCCGCACACCGCCTCCCGCTCTTCTGATGTCCTTAGACGCGCTGACACCGTCTGAAATGCCTCCCCGTCCCGCCAGTAATCTTCCAACAATTCGCGCCCGTAGATTTCAAAGAGCTCCGAAAATATCTTTTCTGATATTATTTTCTCTGCCACCGTAGACGGGGAGACCAGCACACGGACGGCACGGGTATAATGCCCCTCATTCAGGCGTTCCCGCAATCCTTCTGGAAATAGATAGGCGCACTCGGCCCGCCTCGCCATCACATCCTCCCGCGCCTCTTCCTCCGTCCCGCACAGATAAAACTCAAAGGAACTGTCTTCCATTTCCAATTTCTCCGCCAGTGCCTGATTCCATGCATCCGCTCCCGGACAGAGTGCCACCGCGATGCGCCCGGAATCACGCTGTTCCATCTGGTGGAGCACCCCCATTCCCACCGGAAACAGGAGCAAAAACAGGAGAAACACCGGGCGGCGGATCGCCCGCCGCAGCGTCATCCGAAACATACAGAACCACCACGCCAGTTTCCTCATCCGTCAATCCCTCCTTCTTCCAGCCGCAACCGCCAGTGCGTAGCACACAGCCGCCGATGCCGCCAGTTTCCACACAGACGGAACGATCCCGCTCTCCTCGCCCGATGCGATAAAGCGGATGCCGTCCATCCAAAGCGCCGTGACGGTTCCATTTCCTATCTTCTGAACCAGTTCTGGCAGAAATACGGATGGAATGATGCCGCCCGCCAGAAAAAGGAGTACCACATTGACCGTAAACAAGACTAGGATCGCGGCTGCCGAGCTTCTGCACGCTTCATAAAACAGTTGGATCCAGGCGGAAATCGCCGCACAGAGCAGTCCCCACGCCAGCAATTCGCTCCTTCCTGCCAGCGCATATCCTTTCTGAACAGCCCAGGCGTAAATTCCCGCCGTGACCCCCATCAAAAGAAGCGTCATGCAGATCAGCCGGCTCAAAAGCTGGTACCAGCGCCCGATCCCGAGCCGCCGCAGTCCCTGTTCCAGCGCCTCCGGCTGAGGGGATAGAAAGGAGGCGGCCGGGATTCCTGTAAGAATCATCAAGAATACGATCTCCGAAATCCCGTAAAAGACCGCTGTCGATACATCCCCCGCCGCACTGACCATTTTTTTCCGGTACAGTGCCTCCCGGTTCACCGCATATTTTAAAAAGATACGGTTCAAATCCCGCTCTGCCACCGAAATCTGCTCCGGCGCACCCTGTAAATTTAAACATTCATCTGCCGCATAGATCGCCGCCTGGGAAGTCCCAAGCACCGAGCTTCCAGACTCGGCCAGTTCCCGGAAGACCGCCTCTTCCAGCCCGCTCTCATCCGGAAACCAGATCGTGGCAGGCTGGTTCGTGCCGTCTAAAATACCGCGCGCCATGCCGGATGGCACCTCTAAAACTGCCTGCACTTCCCCGCTTTTCATCTGCCGGAATGCCTCACCGCGTTCCAGATACGAAAACTCACAGAGGCTTTCCACACTGTCCAGCGACGCGATCATGTTCGTTACTTTTTCTGAGAGCACGTCGTCCTCCGGAAGGACCACGCCCACCTCGATCTTCTGCATGGCTCTTTCTCCGTACAAAAGCCTGGACGCCGAAAATGCCGCTGTGCCGACGAGCAGCACCATCACCGCCAGTCCTGCCAGGAAATAGGGAAGCTGCTTTAAAAGTCGTTTCCCCATCAATCCGAGATAGACTATATGTACACGCATTTCCTACCGCCTAAGACATTACCCGCAGCAGAACAGCAAGCAGGTTGCCATTTATCTCTGACATAAGCTGATTATAATCTTCCTCAGAAGATGCCAGCACATCAAACAAGGTTCCCGACGGCTGCGTAATTTCTCCTTCCAAAGGTGAAATAAACCCGGTTCCTGCCAATTCAACATATGAATTACTTCCATCCAGCAAGGTCGTCTCCAGACGCAGGGAATCCATCTCCACCCGGATGTTTTCGCCCTTTAAGAGTTCACTGACCGTTCCACTTGCAGTCATCTGTGCCTGAGACGCTCCATTCTCCTGAAAATCCAACTTTATTTCATAACTGCCATCTGCTATCTGATAATCCCCCTCATAGACAAACTGGTATTTCTCATCCTCCCCTTCCAAGGTCGCGATAACCTGTCCACTCCAGCTCTTTCCAGCCTCGTAAGCGCCGGTTTTATCCAGGGAAATTGTGATGACCTGACCTTCCGAATCCTCGATATTTAACGCCCCATTCACATTGGATAACATATTGTAACCGCCGCCAAAAGAACACTCGCCGTAAAGACGGACATTTTCGTCCTCAACGGTTGCATCCGTTTCATAGGAAAATCCAGCCATTTTACCGTCTTTTCTCACATAGACATCCATCGCCACATCTCCGGCCGTGTGTTCTATTTTCTCTACCAAATTATCCAATTCCGCTTCCACCTGGGTCCAAAATACTTTCTGTTGTTCCTCCGGGTCTATTGTTTCTCCGTCCCCATCCGTCTCATCAATGCGCTCTACATTCCCAACCAATTCGAGATATTGCACAACCTCCTGTTTTAATTCTTCATCCTTTAAGAAAAATTCTTTTGTCGTCCTTGCAAAGGAAATCAGCGCCTCTTGGGTTATTACCACATGATAGCCCTTGGCATTCACTTTCTGACCATCAACCGTAAATTCCTTCTCCCCATTTTTCGTGACAGTCATCGCCGCTTTCAAATCATCCAGCGCCTTGCTGCCTTCTTTATAACGCTTCCAAATAGCGCTCAAATCCCATACCCCTTCATCCGAAGATGTCATGTCTTTATATTGTCTAAAAGACTGTATCAATTGCTCAATACGAATATCTTTTTCCTCCAGCATTTGTGCCGCATACGGAGAATCAATCAACTGTTTTTCTAAATCATCCGCATAATTCAGCGTCAACACACGTCCTGTCAAAACTGGAACCGTCGCCATCATCTGGGTATCATCTACATAAAGTTGTGCCCCCGCCAGCTCACTTCCACCATATTTTAATGAAACATCCAACTGATGCCGACCTCTGTCCGCATCCCGTTTTACATCCATCCCAACGCCAGCTCCACGGATCGAATTCAAGGATTCATCGGAGCTGCCCGATACAGTCAACTCCACTCCTGACTCCAATGAGCGCTTATGCAAACCTTCTTCCCATTCGCGAAGTCCAAAAATCTCTTCCGATGGATTCAACTGTCCTTCTGCCGTAATACTCTTAAACGCATCTATTACCACCTGCTTCGGATCTTTTTGACGCGTCATAAATACACCACTGCCAACTACAACGACTGCCGCCGCGATTCCCGCCGGAACTATCCATTTTTTCCCAGTGTTTCCTTTTTGTTCATTTCCCGCATTGCCGCCTCTCACGTTTGGCACTTCTTCCCCATTTTTCTTCACACCACTGGAAGCCTCTGTCAAGGCCTGCGCTGCCGCCTCTGCCGGATTCAATGTATCTACCACATTTTTTTTCTGCTGCTCCATCTTCTTCCTCCCAAATTTATACATTCTTTTCATTTGCACCTCTTCGGCACAATTACCAGCCTTTTCTTTGGCCTCTTTCATCCTCCGTTGCCATTTATCCCTCTATCTTTCTGAAATATACCAAACTTTTTCCATCTGCCAATTCCCTGTTCATCAAAATCGCCGAACTAACTCCTCAGCTGACAGCCCTGTTTCCATCCGAGTCATTACCCCATCCTTTAAAAGATACAGCCCCGTACACGCCTCAATTTCTCCCATCTCATGGGACGTTAAAAGAACTGTCCCCCCCGCTTCCACATAACTCCTGATATAGGTCAGAATCTGCTCCTTGGCCTCCAGATCCAGCGCCGCCCCCGGTTCGTCGAGAATCAGGATATCCGCCCGCCCCGAAAGGGCCGCTGCGATGCTCAATCTCTTCTTTTCTCCGCCAGAGAGACGTCCCGCCTGCGTCTTTAAAAACCGGTCAACCCCCAGTGCCCGTCCAACACCGCACTCCAGATCCGCTTCCATCTCCCGGCGTTTTCCACGAAACCAGAGACGATAGTTATCAAGCGCCGTTAATTCTGGAATCAGCGGGTTCTCCTGCGGAACATAGGCAATTTCTTCTTCCAGCAGGCGATGCCGCCCCAGTGCCTCCTGCCCGTCAATCCGGATACTTCCGCGATCCGGCCTGCGGATACCGGCGAGAATCGAGAGCAGCGTTGTCTTACCGCATCCGTTTCCGCCGACGATCCCGATGCATTCCCCCGGCTTCGCCCGAAAAGAAATATCTTTTAAAATCGTCCGCCTGCGGTACCGTTTCTCTATCCCACTTACCTCTAACATATTTTTCCTTCTCTGCAATGTCGTATATGAAAAAAAGGAACGCCGCAAAGCAGAAGCGAACCGCTTCTCTGCCTTGCAGCATTCCTTACTTTATCTGGTCTGCGCCGCAGTGATGCAGGCACATTGATTTTATGATGCTATTATTTATTTTCAGCCAGATCGCCCGGTTTCATGCTCAGGTTGATACGGCCCATCTTATCGACCTCGATTACCTTAACGGTAACTTCATCGCCGATATTGACAACGTCCTCTACCTTTGCCACGCGCTTATCTGAAAGCTTGGAGATATGAACCATACCATCCTTGTTCGGAGCCAGCTCTACGAACGCACCGAAGTTCATGATGCGGACAACCGTACCGGTCAGAATCTGACCCGGCTCGATGTCGGTCACGATCCCCTTGATGATGGCAACCGCCTTGTCGATCATCGCCTGATCGGTACCGCATACGGATACGCTGCCGTCATCCTCGATGTCAATCTTAACGCCGGTCTGCTCGATGATCTTGTTGATTACCTTGCCCTGTTTGCCGACTACATCGCCGATCTTCTGCGGATCGATGGAGATCTGAACGATCTTCGGAGCATACTGGCTGACGGTCTTTCTCGGCTCGGAGATAACCGGTGCCATAACCTCATCCAGAATGTAAAGTCTTGCCTCTCTCGTCTTGGCGATTGCCTCCTCGATGATCGGGCGGGTCAGGCCGTGGATCTTGATATCCATCTGGATGGAAGTGATACCCTTGTGAGTACCGCCTACCTTGAAGTCCATATCGCCGAAGAAGTCTTCCAGACCCTGGATATCGGTCAGAACGATGTAATCATCGTCGGTGTCGCCTGTTACCAGACCACAGGAGATACCAGCTACCGGAGCCTTGATCGGTACGCCTGCTGCCATCAGGGACAGAGTGGACGCACAGATACTTGCCTGGGAGGTAGAACCGTTGGATTCCATCGTCTCAGATACGGTACGGATTGCATACGGGAACTCTTCCGGAGTCGGAAGTACCGGCAGCAGTGCACGCTCTGCCAGTGCACCATGACCGATCTCACGGCGTCCCGGTCCTCTGGACGGCTTGGTCTCGCCTACAGAGTAGGACGGGAAGTTGTAATGGTGCATATATCTCTTGGATGTCTCATACTCATCCAGTCCGTCGATCTTCTGTGCCTCGGAAAGCGGAGCCAGTGTACAGATGTTTAAGATCTGTGTCTGTCCACGGGTGAACATACCGGAACCGTGTACACGCGGCAGAATATCGATCTCTGCTGCCAGCGGACGGATCTCGGTGATGCCGCGGCCATCCGGACGCTTGTGGTCTTTGAGGATCATCTTGCGGACGGTCTTTTTCTGGTACTGATATACAGCCTCGCCCAGAACAGCCAGCCACTCCTCGTTATCAGCAAATGCCTCTTCCAGACGCTCTGTGATCGCACGGATATTCTCTTCTCTCTTCTGTTTCTCGTCTGTAAATACAGCCGCTTCCATCTCTTCCTGCGGAACCAGCTCACGGATCGCTGCAAACAGCTCTTCCGGAACTGCACAGCTCTCGTAAGAATGCTTCGATTTGCCGCACTCAGCTACGATGGTGTCGATGAATTTGATGATCTCCTGGTTTACTTCATGTGCCTTGAAGATCGCATCGATCATGATGTTCTCCGGAACTTCCTTTGCACCAGCCTCGATCATGATAACCTTCTCGCGGGTGGAAGCTACGGTCAGAGCCATATCGGATACTTTTTTCTGTGCGTTGGTCGGGTTTACGATAAACTCGCCGTCAATCATGCCGATCTGAGTGGTTGCACACGGACCATCAAACGGGATATCGGAAATGCAGGTTGCGATTGCAGAACCTAACATCGCGGTATACTCCGGGCTGCAGTCCGGGTCAACGGACAATACGAGGTTATTTAAGGTAACATCGTTGCGGTAATCCTTCGGGAACAGCGGACGCATCGGACGGTCGATCACACGTGCGGTCAGAACAGCGTTCTCAGATGCCTTTCCCTCTCTCTTGTTAAATCCGCCCGGAATCTTTCCGACCGAATACATCTTCTCCTCAAACTCAACACTTAACGGGAAGAAATCGATACCGTCACGCGGCTTGTCAGAAGCCGTAGCGGTTGATAATACGGTTGTATCTCCATAGTGCATAAATGCAGCGCCATTGGCCTGAGCTGCTACACGGCCAACATCAACTGTTAAAGTTCTGCCAGCCAGTTCCATCGAAAAACTCTTGTACATCTCATATCTCCTTTCACTCTGTTCTGTAGAAGAACCAAAACGTTATTGTGCGGCACTTTCAGTTTTAAAAATGCCTGCCTGTAAACAGTAACGCCGAAACTACTGCTCTGCCCGCAAATACCATTTTGCCAGTTTTGTGGGTACAGCAGCGGTCTCGGAGATTACTTCTACATAAACAACTAGGGTGGATTGCTCCACCCTATACGTTTCAATCTTAATTACTTTCTGATGCCTAACTTCTCGATCAGTGCACGGTATCCTTCCAGATCGGATTTCTTTAAGTAATCCAGAAGACCACGTCTCTGTCCTACCATCTTCAGAAGTCCGCGGCGGGAATGATGATCCTTCTGATTGGATTTTAAATGCTCTGTAAGCTCAGCGATTCTAGCGGTCAGAATTGCGATCTGAACCTCCGGTGAACCTGTATCGCCTGCTTTTCTTCCGTACTGCTCGATAATAGCTGCTTTCTTTTCCTTTGAAATCATTGTGATTTCCTCCTTAAAATAATTATTCTTACCGTATGCTAAGTTTATGTCGGAGTCCTCAAAAAACTGAGCACCGGCGGACTCATACTGCGTTAGTATAACACAATATGGTTTCGCTGTAAATCATTTTGTGCAGGTTTTTTTCCCGAATTTTTATTTTTAATCAAAGAAACGAGAACTGTAATTCCGTGCCGCAGGCGTTTCCCTTATCCAGTTATACGCATCTTGAACACATCTGTCCGAATGTGGCGGACCTTGGCCCGTCGCAGGCGAACAGATGTTATGTTTCTTCTTATGCTCCCGGCCCTACCGCATTATTTCCACTATTATCTCCCGAAGGACCTCCCGGTCCTGCCTGAGTCGGTGCCGCCGTCTCAGGCGCTTTCGTCTCTGCCTGCGTCGGTGCTGGGCTCGGCGCCTGTGTTTCAGTCGGCGCTGGTGCCTGTGTCTCTGCCGGAGCTGTCGTTTCGGCTGCTGCCGTCGTCTCTGCCGGCTTCGTCTCCGCCGGTTTGGCCGTGCCGCCCGTCGTACTCTTCTCCGTACCCGCTAGGTTGTAGCAGATCACCGGGGTCCCTGCCGAAATATTGTCAAAAATCGTCTTTGCCACGCTCGGCGGCATGTTGATACAACCGTGGGAACCGCTCGTCTTATAGATCGTACCGCCAAAACTGCTTCTCCACTTCGCATCATGCAGGCCAATACCATTGTTAAATGGCATCCAGTAATCAACCGGCGTCCGGTAATTCTCACCTTTCAGAACCGCATTGCGCTGCTTATATGCCAGCGGATACGTTCCCGCCGGGGTTCCCCAGCCTCTCGCCAGGTTTCCAGATACAAAATCTGATTCTACCACCAGCTTTCCTTCTTTATAGAAGAAAAGGTGCTGTCCAGTCAGATTGATCTCCACGTAAGTGTCGCCGTAGTCATTCGTTCCATGGCTCGCCGCCTTCTGGGAATACTCCGGCTCACGCGTCGTGCTCTCGCCGGAAGCAATGATCGCCGCCAGCGCTTCCGTCTCCGCTGCCTGATTGATCTTCCATCCGTAGGTTCCGCCGCTCACCTGAATCGTGGAACCATAGGATGTTTTTACCGTCTTCGCTTTATTCGAGGTATTGTGTGCCTTCGCCAGCTCCGATACATATTCAGCCACTTTCGATGAATCTACAGAAACCGTTCCATCCGCATTGGCGATCAGCCACTCATGAATTCGCTCACCACTTAATACTTCCGTCGAATCACCAAATTTGTAAGTCACGCTCATTTTTGCATACTTATTCATTTGTTCAAGTTGCTTCGTTAATGATGCATCCCCTTTCAGGACAGTCGGTTTC